>NZ_JBYVYK010000040.1:0-56160 GCF_058148405.1 Mycobacterium sp. DHQP2018-32-09
CGTTGAGCTTGACCGGGTCGACCTTCTGGGCCACCGACACCACGGTCTCGAACAGCGTGTTGAACTCGGTGGTCACCGACGTCACGTCGATGGGCTGGGCCGGATCGATCCGGCCCTGCGGATCGCGCGGCGTCGACAGCGCGACGTACTTGTTGCCGAACACCGTCGACGCCTTGATCTGCGCCTCGACGTTCTGCGGGATCAGGTGCACGAACCTCGGTTGCACGTCGAGTGCGATGGTGGCGGCCGACGTGCCGCCGCGCCGAACGGGGGAGACCCCTGCGACGCGGCCGATCTCGACGCCGTTGTAGGTCACCTTGGAGCCGGGGTCCATCGACAGGCCTGACCGGGTGGCCACCAGGGTCAGCCGCGTCTTCAGGTCGAAGTCGCCGCGGAATTGCGCCCACACCAGGCCGATGACGAGCGCGGCGATCACGATCAGCACCACGGCGGACGTCTTGACCGGCGGGTCGTACCGCCAATGCCGAAACCGGTACTGCAGCGAAGCGATCGGGGAGCCCACCTGTGCTCCCTTCGAACCCGGGGTGCGGCCGAATCACCTTCTCAACCAGGCGGTTGGTCTGCAACGACTTTCGCCGGGATGCGACGGGTATCATCTTCGGCGCGCACTGTGATCGCGGTCACTGCGCGCCATCGCGGCTACGCGAGGATCAGGCGCGCCATCCCGACCACCGCGTCACGGTGATCGTCACCACGGGGCCGTCGAGCGCGATCCGGTCGTACTGCGGGTACTTCGCGCGCAGCAGGCCGTATCCCTTGGCCATCTGTTCACCGGTCTCGTGCACCTGCGCGGTGCCGTCCGCGCGCACCCACCACAGCTGCGTCCAGTCCTCGTCGTAGTGGTCCACCAGCAGGCTGACGCGCGGGTTGGCGGCGATGTTGGCGAGGCGCCGCAGCCGGTGTGTCGTCTTGCGCTTGGCGTCGACCGCGGTGAACACCACGCCCTGGCTGACGGCGAAGACCACGGGCACCACGTGCGGGGCCCCGTCGCTGCCCACCGTGGCGAGCGTCGCCACCGGAGCCTCGGAAAACCATGCCGCAGCATCGAATTCGGGCATCGCTCAGCGATTCGACGGCTTCTGCGGTGACACGCTCATGGGCGAACGGGTCACGTTGATCTCGGGCTTCTTCGACGGCCGCGGGTCATACCGCGGTCCCTGGTACACCGGCGCCGACGGGGCCTCGCTGGGCGGGGGCGGCGGCGGTGGAGGAGGTGGCGGGGGCGGCGGCAGGGCCGACGACGGCGTGGTGGTGGGCGCCGTGGTGGTGGGCGCATCCGACGTCGGCGCGGGCGGGGCATCGGATTCCCCCGACGAGCCGGTGCCGAAGGCCAACAGGACCACCGAGACCACGAGCGTCACCAGGGCGAGCCCCACCGCGGCGATGCCGACCTTGGCCTGCGTCGAGTCGTACCAGGGTTTGGGGGCCGACTTGAAGTTCCAGGTGTTGGCGTCGAAGGCGTCGAAGCGGTCACCGGGATGGACACCGGGATCGCCACCGTCGGCCCAATCGGTCTCACTCCAGGCGATGCCGCCGGTGTACCCGCCGGTGGGATCCGACGCCGGATCGTCGGCGTCCTCGAGTCGGTAGTCGTCGGGACGGACGACGGCCAGGGGGTCCGTCGGGGTCGGATCGTCCAGCGCGGCAACCGCGTCCGGCGCGGCATCACCCGACGTGTCGTCGGCCATGATGTCCCCGCCGTGCTGGGGGCGGTCGGCATCCCCCGCCGCGAGCCTGTCTGCCACCCCCCGATGGTATTCGCCGACCAGCGAAAACGTGCAAACCACGACGATTTGGGGTCGGTGTCGCTGGTAGAACGCCTCGGGGAGTTCACCTCGACGCCGTCGCGAGGTCACCGCGGGGTCGCCCGCGGGCCACCGTCACGACTCCCGACCTCGATTAAGGTGCGGCATGCCCTTCGTCACCCGTGCCGCCAGGCCCACCACGCGTCTGGTCGCCGGCCTGAGCGTCGTCGTCGCCCTCGCCCTGCCGTTCACCGCATGCGCACCGCCGCAGAAGGACACCGGCGGCGCCCAGACCCAGTCCGGCGTCCCCGCGGGCAAGGCCACCTCCGCCTCCGACTTCGGCGGCATGGACGGGCTGATCGCGGCCGCGAAGGCCGAGGGCGCGCTCAACGTCATCGCCCTGCCGCCGGACTGGGCGAACTACGGCGCGATCATCGAGGCGTTCGGCAAGAAGTACGGCATCACGGTCAACTCGATGCAGCCCACGGCCGCCAGCCAGGACGAGATCAACGCGGCCACCCAGCAGCGGGGCAAGTCCACCGCCCCCGACGTCTTCGACCTGGGGCAGTCGGTCGCGCTGGCCAACACCGCGATGTTCGCGCCCTACCGGGTGTCCACGTTCGACGACATCCCCGCCGCCTACAAGGACCCCGACGGCACCTGGGTGAACGACTACGGCGGCTACATGTCCATCGGCTACGACTCGGCCAAGGTGCCCGCGATCACCAGCGTCGACGATCTGGCCAAGCCCGAGTTCCGCGGCAAGGTGGCCCTCAACGGTGATCCGACCCAGGCGGGTGCGGCCTTCTCCGGTGTCCTGATGGCCGCGCTCGCCAAGGGCGGCTCCGCCGACGACATCGCGCCCGGTGTCGACTTCTTCGCCGCGCTGAAGCAGGCCGGCAACTTCCTGCCCGTCGACCCGACCCCGGCGACGATCGGCTCGGGCCAGACGCCCGTCGTCATCGACTGGAACTATCTCAACGCGGCGGTGAACGCGAAGTTGCCGACATGGCGGGTCTTCGTACCGGACAATGCTGCGGTGGCCGGTTACTACTACCAAGCGATCAACGCGGATGCGCCCCATCCCGCGGCGGCGCGACTGTGGCAGGAATTCCTCTACGGCGACGAGGGGCAGAACCTGTACGCGGCCGGCGGTGTGCGGCCGGTGCGTGCCGACGCCATGCTGCGAGCGGGCACCATGAATCCCGCGGTGGTGGCCAAGATCCCGGTGATCGACGGGCCCGTCACGGTGCCGTCACCCGCGCAGACCGCGGCCGCGGGAACCTACCTGCAGGACAACTGGGCCAAGGCGGTGGGCTGATTCTGCTTCGCCGACTGCGGGATTCACTGCCGCTGCTGCCGTTCTTCGCGATCGTCGCGATCTTCCTGATCGTGCCCACCGTCACCGTCGTGTTCAGCGCCTTCGTCGACGAGGGCGGGTTCTCCCTGGCGCGCATCGAGGCGCTGTTCTCCGCGACCGCGCTCGCCGCCCTGTGGAAGTCCGTCGTGCTGTCCGGCAGCACGGCCTTGCTCGGCGCGCTGTTCGGTGCCGTGCTCGCGTGGCTCGTCGTCACGCGGCCCGCCGAGTCGATGGTGCGGCGCACCGTGATCTCGCTGTGCAGCGTGCTGGCCCAGTTCGGCGGTGTCGCACTGGCCTTCGCCTTCCTGGCCACCATCGGCCTCAACGGCGTGCTGACGCTGTGGGTGCAGAGCGCGTTCGGCTGGAACCTCGCGGGTACGGGCTGGCTCTACGGGCTGCCGGGGCTGGTGTTGGTGTACACGTACTTCCAAATCCCCCTCATGGTCATCGTCTTCCTGCCCGCGCTGGAGGGACTGCGGGAGCAGTGGCGCGAGGCCGCCGTCAGCCTGGGTGCATCGACGTGGCAGTACTGGCGGGAGGTGGCGGTGCCGCTGCTCACGCCGGCATTCCTGGGCTCGGCACTGCTGTTGTTCGCCAACGCCTTTGCCGCCTATGCCACGGCTGCCGCGCTGGTGAGTCAGGGCAGCCCCATCCTGCCGCTGCTGATCCGGGCGGCGTTGACCAGTGAGGTGGTGCTCGGCCAGTCCGGCTTCGCCTACGCGCTGGCGCTGGAGATGATCGTCGTGGTGGCCGTCGTGATGGTGGCCTACAACCTGCTGGTGCGTCGATCGGCACGGTGGCTGCGGTGATCGCCAGACGTATTGCGCGAGCGGCCCTGTGGGTGGCCTTCGGCCTGTTCTTCCTGTTCCCGCTCTACGCGATGGCCGACTTCTCCACCCGAAACCTGCTGTCCGGTGGACGCACCGGGGCGGCCTGGGCGAACCTGTTCGCCGACGACGCGCTGTATCAGGCCATCGTCACGTCACTGCTGTTGTCGGCGTTGACCGTCGTCGCGATGCTGGTGATCCTGGTGCCCACCATGATCTGGGTGCGGCTGCGCACCCCGTGGGCCAAGGGCATCGTCGAGTTCCTCTGTCTGCTGCCGTTGACCATCCCGGCGCTCGTCATCGTCGTCGGCCTGAAGAACGTCTACCTGTGGGTGACGTACTTCCTCGGCGAATCACCGCTGACGCTGACGTTCGTCTACGTCGTCGTGGTGCTGCCGTTCGCCTACCGGGCGCTCGACGCGGCGCTGTCGGCCATCGACCTGCAGACCCTCGCCGAGGCCGCCCGCTCCCTCGGTGCCGGCTGGATCACCACCATCCTGCGGGTCGTGGTGCCCAACATCTGGTCGGGCGTGCTGTCGGCGGCGTTCATCTCGGTGGCGGTCGTGCTCGGCGAGTACACCATCGCCTCGCTGTCCGGTTTCGAGACGCTGCAGGTGCAGATCGTGTTGATCGGCAAGAGCGACGGGCCGACGTCGGTGGCGGCCTCGCTGGCGGTGTTGATCCTGGGATTCGTCTTGCTCCTGGGGCTTTCCCTACTGACCCGACGGAGGCGAAGGACATGACGGCCGCTGCTGCTGCTGGATCGACCGGACCGGGGGTGGGCGTCGAGCTGAGCGACCTCACCCGCGTCTACGGGTCCGTGCGCGCACTCGACGGGCTGACCCTGCACATCGAACCGGGCGAGTTCATCGCGCTGCTCGGGCCGTCGGGGTGCGGCAAGACCACGGCGCTGCGCATCCTCGCGGGTCTGGACGAGGCCACGTCGGGGACGGTGTCGGTGGGGGGACGCGACGTCACCTCGGTTCCGGCGAACAAGCGCGACATGGGCATGGTGTTCCAGGCCTACAGCCTCTTTCCGCACCTGACCGCGCGGCAGAACGTCGAGTTCGGGCTCAAGGTGCGCGGCCGTGGCAAGGGCGACCGGGCGCGCCGCGCCGGCGAGATGCTGGAGCTGGTAGGGCTTTCCGCCCACGTGGACAAGTACGCCTCGGAGATGTCGGGCGGCCAACAGCAGCGCGTCGCCCTGGCACGCGCGCTGGCCATCGAGCCCAGCGTGCTGCTGCTCGACGAGCCGCTGTCGGCGCTGGACGCCAAGGTGCGCACCCAGTTGCGCGACGAGATCCGGCGCGTCCAGCTCGACGTCGGCACCACGACGCTGTTCGTCACGCACGATCAGGAGGAGGCGCTCGCCGTTGCCGACCGCGTGGGCGTGATGAGCCAGGGCAGGCTGGAACAACTCGCGCCGCCCGCCCAGGTGTACGCCAACCCCGCCACCCCGTTCGTCGCGGAGTTCGTGGGGCTGAACAACAAGGTGGCCGCGACGGTCGCCGACGGCAGCGCGCAGCTGTTCGGCACCTCGGTGCCGACGCTACGGGGCTCGATCACCTCCGGTGCGGGCACGGCGCTGCTGCGGCCGGAGGCGGTGACGGTGACCGCCGATCCCCAGGGCGCCGCGACGGTCAAGTCGGTGGCGTTCCTGGGCCCGATCTCGCGGGTGTACGTGGCGCTGCCCGACGGCACGGTGGTGGACGCGCAGCTGACCAGCGCCGCCGCGCGCGCCTTCGAGCCGGGCTCGGCGGTGAGCCTCGGCGTGGAGCCGACACCGATCCTGGTGGTGCCCTGACCGCCGGTCGCGCCTAGACGTCCCGAACCGGGTCGATTCCGAGGTCGCGGTAGCTAACGAGGGCGGCGAACGGTACGCCCTTGCGGGCGAAGCGCGCCGCGGCGATGTCGCCGCGATCGACCATCGGGATCACGCCGGTGACCACCACACCCAGCGGCGCGATGCGGTCGTAGGCGAGCTCGGTGGATCCGCCGGTGCTGATGACGTCGTCGACCAGCAGCACGCGCGTGCCCGCCTCCAGCCGGGTGCCCTCGATCCACTGCTCGCGACCACGCTGCTTCTGCTCCTTGCGCACCGAGAACCACGCCTTGCCGGTCACCATGGCGATGCCGTGCGCCAGCGGGTCGGCGCCCATCGTGAGCCCGCCGACGGCGTCGAACTCGATGCCGTGGCGCGCCGCCAGATCGGCGACGGCACGGCTGACGATGGTGAGCCGTTCCCCGGTGTCGATGGCGAACTTGCCGTCGATGTAGTCATGGCTGAGTTGCCCACTGGCGAGCTTGAACGGCTCCTCGCGACGCTCGTGGCCACGGGTTCGGATCAGGTCGAACGCGGCTTGCCAGCTGTCCGGACGGTCGCTCGCATCAGGCATGGGGTGATCGTATCGGCCCCGGTCGAACCCGGGCCGCTGCGGTGCGGGATCACCGCGCGCGGCGGGCGAGTTCTGCTGCGGCCGAACGCAATCGAGCAGGGGAGTCGACGGGGCTGGCGAACCCCACCCGGGTGTAGGCCATGCCGCGTTCGCACGTCACCCGCAGGTCCAGTCCGTAGCGATCCAGCCCGGTGCACTGCGCGGCGGTGGTGTCCGGGTAGCCGCCGAGCGTGCGTGCCATGTCGGCCAGCGAGTCCGCATGGTCGGCGTTGAGGTGCGCGATCGCGCCCGCGGCGGCAGGCGAGACCGGATCGGGGGAGGCGGCGGCATAGTCGTCGCCGGTGGCCGAGTCCATGCGGCCGTAGCCGCCGACCCACCGCGCCCGGTCGACGCGCAGCACCCATAGGGTGAAGTCGGCGTAGTCGACGTAGTACTTCGCGGCGGGCACGGCGTCGAGATGCGCCTGGCGTGCGGCGTCGTAGGCATCGCCCGTCGGTGCGGTGACGACGCCGGCGAGCGTGATCCTGGCGTTGGCCAGCGGGTCGGTCTCGGTGGCGGGGGCGACGACGGCGATGCTGGCGCGCTGATCGCCGGCGAGATTGCGGCCGTGTTCGGCGAGGTTGGACACGCACAGCACCGGGGCGCCCCCGAGCAGTCCGTAGGTCACCAGCGAGGCCCACGGGGCGCCGTCGGCGGTGAGGGTGGCGAGCGT
Organism: Mycobacterium sp. DHQP2018-32-09; assembly: GCF_058148405.1. Taxonomy (NCBI): domain Bacteria; kingdom Bacillati; phylum Actinomycetota; class Actinomycetes; order Mycobacteriales; family Mycobacteriaceae; genus Mycobacterium; species Mycobacterium sp. DHQP2018-32-09. The sequence continues at coordinate 7,062 of NZ_JBYVYK010000040.1, forward strand.
GCCGGTGTTCGTCGACGCCGCGATGGTCCGGGCCTCCTCGGCGGCCGACGGCCGTCGGGAGTCGACGACGGGCGTGAGTGGCGGCGGCATCGACGGGGCGTCACCGGGGTCGCCATGGTCGCGTAGTCGTGGGGCCACGACGGCACCTTACCCGCATCGGACGGCCGTCGATTCGACACCGGATGCGGCATGGGGTGTGCAACAATCCAACTCTGCTCGAATCGTCGTGAATTGCTCTGTCCAACAATTCAATTGCGCAATCAACTGGTGAAGAGAGAGGGACTTGTCGACCCCGTTCCAGCGCCTCGTGCACGCCGCCGGTGTCGTAGCAACGACACTGGTCCTCGTGTGCGCGAACGCCGGTCTCGCGGTCGCGGAACCCGACGAGTCCCCGTCCTCGCCCGAGGGGGGTCAGACGAGCGAACCCGCGCCCAGCGGTGATTCGGAAACCACGTCGGCCACCACACCCGACGTGAAGAGCCCTTCGACGCAGTCGGACCCATTGCCAGAACGCCCCCGCGCGGTCTTCGGCAACGGCCGGACACCCGGTCAATCCCGTCCGGTGATGAAGGTCGAGGCGCAACGCACCGTCCGCGGTGCCCAGCCGCCCGTCGAAACCGGCCCCCCACCATCCGACTCCGGCGAACCCGCGCCGGTGTCGCCCGCGGCACCGGCGGAGGCCGCATCACTACCCGCGCGGGGCCGACAGGCGGCCCCCGTCCCGCGTCCGCTGGACCCCACTCCCGCGCCGCAGCGCCCGTGGGACAGCAGCGCCGAGGTCCACTTGCCGTTCGTGGCACCGTTCACGGTGCCGCTGCCCACGTTCGTCGGGACCACCGCGACGCGCTACTCGATCGACCTCACCGATCCCTTCGCCGCCTACGCGTCGCTGCGCGACACGTACGACTCGTTCAGCTCGGTGATGGGCCAGGCGGTCGCGACCGCACGCGCGCCCTACGATCCGTCGCCGCCCCCACCGCCGGAGCCCGCGCTGCGGACCATGGAGGAGCAGCCCGTCGCCGACGCATCCGGTGGCCTCGTCGGGGGCGGGGGCATCGCGCCCGTCGCCAGCCGCGGCGGCGGCAGCGACGTCATGCCCAACGCGCCCGTGGTGCAGGCGCCCATGGCGGTCATGCCGCTGCCGCGGATCGGGCCGCCGCGCCCGGTGACGCGCGCCGTGCCCGCAGGTGCGGCACCGCAGGTGATCGCGACGGGTTCGGCGGGCGTGCGGACGTCCGAGGTGCGGGGCTCGGTGGTGCAGACGGGGACCGTGCGGGCCAGCGAGGCGCCCCCGGCCAACACCACGGCGGCGATGGGCAACACCGCCTTCCGGCAGGGATATCCGCAGGCGCTGCGCACGGCGCGGGTCGGCGAGGTCGCCGTCGTCGCCGTCCCTGGCCTCGCCGGCCTGCTGATGCTGGTCGCCGGCGGCGGCGTGATCGGCTACCGGCAGGCCAATACGATGCGCTACCTGCGCGCCGACGCCGCGCGCTTCCTGCACTGAACCGCGCGCGATGATTCCGGGGCCGCCTCGGTGGGTAGCTTGAAGTCACGATGCCGAATTCATTCGAGGAGTCGTTCGAATCGTGGCTGACCCGGCAGCGCTGGTATGCCGGTCGCACCCGCGAACTGTCCGCAGTGCGCCGTGCTGCCACCGTGCCGCTGGCCGATGGACTGGACTGGATGCTCGTCGACGCCGACTACGCCGACGGCTCGACGGACCGCTACCAGGTGATCGTCGGATGGCAGGCGGCAGGCGCGGCGGGCGCCGAGGACCAGGTCGGCGCCAGGGATGGAAACACGCACAGGGCCACCATCGGCGGTGACGGCCCGCGGGTCGCCCACGACGCTCTGTTCGATCCGGCGGCAGGCAGGCAGCTGCTCGAACTCGTGCGTCGGTCGGCGGTCGTCGGTCCGCTGCGCTTCGTCGCCGAACCCAGCGCGGACCTGCCGGTCGACGTCGACGTGCGCGTGATGGGCGCCGAGCAGAGCAACACCAGCATCGTCTTCGGCGACTCCGCGATCCTCAAGGTCTTCCGTCGCGTCAGCCCGGGCATCAACCCCGACATCGAGTTGAACCGCGTGTTGGGCCGTGCGGGCAATCGGCACGTGGCGCGGCTGCTGGGGTCCATGGAGGCCGACGTCGACGGTGCCCCGCACGCGCTGGGGATGGTGACCGCGTTCGCGGCGAACTCCGTCGAGGGCTGGGACCTGGCGACCGCCGAAGGGCGCGGGTCCACCGCCGACGACTTCGTGGACGAGTCGTTCGCGCTAGGCGAGGCCGTCGCCTCCGTGCACCGCACCCTTGCGGACGAACTCGGCACCGCCACCGAGGACTTCCCCGCCGACACGCTGATCCAGCGGCTGCACGCCATCGCGAACGCCGTGCCGGAGGTGGCCACCCATGCCGATGCGATCGAGGCCCGCTATGCCGCGCTGGCCGGCGAGACCGTCGTCGTGCAACGCATGCACGGCGATCTGCACCTGGGGCAGGTGTTGCGGACGCCGCAGCGGTGGCTGCTGATCGACTTCGAAGGGGAACCGGGGCAGCCGGTGGCCGAACGGCTGCGGCCCGACTCCCCGCTGCGGGACGTCGCGGGCATGCTGCGGTCCTACGACTACGCGGCCCACCAGCGTCTGCTGGCCGCGGGACCGGACGTCGGTTCGGATGCCGCGACCGCGGCCAGGGCGTGGGTGGAGCACAACGCCGCGGCCCTCTGCGAGGGTTACGCGTCCGTGGCCGGAGCCGACCCGCGGCGATCCGCGGGGGTGCTCGCGGCCTACGAACTCGACAAGGCGGTCTACGAGGCCGGTTACGAGGCGCGCTTTCGGCCGACGTGGCTGCCGATCCCGATGGCCGCCATCACCCGGCTGGTCGGCACGGACCAACCGCGAGGAAACTAGGTCAGCGCGGCGACAGCGGCCTGCGCCGGCTTGGGCGTCCAGTCGGTGCGGTACACGCCGAACGTGTCGTCGGGGTTGCCGCTGCCGGTGTTGCGGTCGCGGGTCGTGTAGATGTAGGCCGGTCCCGCGAACGGCAGGGTGCGCCACGTGGTGAGGAAGTCGGTGAGGTACGCCGCCTGCGTGGCCTCGTCGACCGCAGAGGTGGGCTCGCCGTACTCCGTCGCCCAGATCTTCTTGCCGCCGTCACCGTTGGCGGCCATGGCGCGGTGGATGCCCTCGGTCTGGCTCAGCGGGGTGTTGGCGGTGCCGCGACCCTTCGAGAACTCGTTGTTGTAGAGGTACGGGTGGAACGACAGCGCGTCGAACGAGCCCGCCGCGCCCGCGCCGTACATCTGCTCGACGAAGGTCACCGGGTCGGTGGTCAGGGCGAAGAACTGCACGACGGCGCCCACGACGCCGCCGATCACCAGCGCGGAGCGGTCGGCGCCCTTGATGGCGGGGTAGGCGGCCTTCAGCATGGCGGTGTACACGGCGGGTTCGGGGCCCTGCGGCCCGGACGTCCACGACGTCACCGAGTTGGGCTCGTTCCAGATCTCGTAGGCAGCGACGCGGCCGCGGAAGTGCGCGGCGGCGGCGCCTGCGAACTCGCCGTAGGTGGCGGCCGAGGCCGGGGGGCTGGAGATGGCCGGGTTGCCGGGGTTGACGGCCCACCCCGGCGAGGACACGAGGGTGCCGAGGACCGACATGCCGCGGGCGTTGGCGGCGTCGACGATCAGGTCGGCCTTACCCCAGTCGTACTGCCCGGGGTTGGGTTCCAGGCCGGCCCACGGCAGCATGACGCGGACGGTGCGCACGCCCGTGGCGGTCATCAGGTCCAGGGTGCGGTTGACGTCGTCGGGCGACATGCCCCACAGATCTGAGTCGGCGAACCCGACGGTGCTGCCCGAGGTGTTGATCGAGGCCGTCTCGACGTACGCGTAGGTGCGGGAGTCCGGGGTCAGAGTCGCAGCGGTCGCCGAGACGACCGCGACGGTCGCCACCGCCGTGACGAGTTTCAGCACGTTGCGCACGTTCTCCCCAATCGTTGGTCAGGCTAGACAACCTAACAGGCATGGATGACGCGCGCGTTTGCGCGCCGCCCCTGCCTGGACATCGTCTGGCAGTCGCTCCGGCGTTACGGACACGCGATCTCCAGCAGCCTCTCGGCGGCTTCACAGGCCGGTCCACGGTGGCGATGAGTCACTGGCAGACGTGACCATCGGCATGACGACCGCTCTCGTGGAACCGCCCAGCGCGCCGCCGGACCGCAACGTGCCGTGGCAGCGCCTCGGCTTGGCCGCGCTGCTGGTGGGCACGGCGGCGCTGTACCTGTGGCGGATCACGATCAACGGCATGGGCAACGCGTTCTACGCCGCCGCGGCGCAGGCGGGATCGCAGGACTGGAAGGCGCTGCTGTTCGGGTCGCTGGATCCCAACAACTTCATCACCGTGGACAAGCCGCCCCTGTCGCAGTGGGTGATGGGGCTGTCCGGTCAGCTGTTCGGCTTCAGCAGCGCCAGCATGCTGGTGCCGGAGGCGGTGATGGCCGTGGGCGCGGTGTGGTTGCTGTACGCCGCGGTGACGCGGGTGACCGGACCGTCGGCGGGGCTGATCGCGGGGACGGCGCTGGCGCTGACCCCGGTGGCCGCGTTGATGTTCCGGTTCAACAACCCCGACGCCGTGATGGTGCTGCTGATGACCGCCGCCGCCTACTGCACGGTGCGCGCGCTGGCGGGCCGGGGTGCGCGCTGGATGGCGCTGGCCGGCGTGGCACTGGGATTCGCGTTCCTGGCCAAGATGCTCGAGGGCCTGATGCTGGCCCCCGCGCTGGCGGCGGCCTACCTGCTCGCCGCGCCGGGGACGATGCGGTCACGGTCGGCGCACCTGCTGGGCGGCGCGGTCGCCGCGGTGGTGGCGGCCGGGTGGTTCGTGCTGCTGACGCTGTGGTGGCCGGCGTCGTCGCGGCCGTACCTGGCGGGCTCGACCGACAACAACTTCATGAACCTGGTGCTGGGTTACAACGGCATGGCGCGGCTGCTCGGCCGCAATCACGATGCGGGCATGCAGAACCAACTCGGCGTGATGGCGGGCAACGCCACCCACATCGTGGCCCCCGGCGGGAACCAACCCGGGGAGTTCGGGGGATTCGGGGGATTCGGCAACCAGGTGCACGGGTGGAACCGCCTGTTCACCGGCGAATTCGGTTACGAGATCGGCTGGTTGATCCCCGCGGCCCTGGTGGCGGTGGTTGCCGTGCTGATCGGCCGGGGGCGGGCGCCGCGCACCGATGCGGTGCGGGCGGCCACGGTGTTGTTCGGCGGTTGGCTGCTGCTCGACGGGGTGGTGCTCAGCTACATGCACGGCATGGTGCACCCGTACTACAGCCTGGCGATCGCGCCCGCGGTGGCGGCCATGTTCGGCATCGGCGTGCAGCAGACGTGGGCGCGTCGTGAATCATCCTGGTATCGCGTCGCCTTGGCGCTGATGCTGTTGGGCACCGGCGTGTGGAGCTGGTGGCTCCTGGGGCGCAACGCGACGTGGTTGCCCGCGCTGCGGTGGACGCTGCTGGTCGTGACGACGGCAGCCGCGCTGGCCATGCTGGGCACGTTGGCGGCGCGCCGCCAACGGGTGGCGGCCGGGCTGCTCACGGTCGCGGTGTTGGGCGCGCTGGCGGGCAGTGGGGCGTACGCCGTGGCGACCGTCGACACCGCACATTCCGGCGGCGGTCCCGTCGTGGGTCCCGCCCGGGGCGGCCAGATCAGCGGTGTGTGGGGGCGCACGCTCGACAACCCCGACCTCGACGGCCTGCTGGAGCAGACGCACACGGAGTGGTCGGCAGCCATCGACCGGTCGTCGAATGCCGCGGCACTGGAATTGTCCACGAACACCGCGGTGATGGCCATCGGCGGCTTCTCCGGCACCGATCCGACACCGACGCTGCAACAGTTCCAGGACGACGTCGCCGCCCACCGCGTCACCTACTACGTGACGACCGCGTCGGGGAGCAGCCGGGGATGGAATTCGCGCACCCACGAAGACATCTCGCGCTGGGTCGCCTTCACCTTCCAGGCCCAGACCGTCGGCAAGGACATCGTCTACGACCTGCGCAGGCCCATCGCCGCCGGCGGTGCGGCACCGGCCGCACCGGTCAGCGCACCAGCCGGCGCACCAGCGTCGACGCGGTGAACACGCCCAGCGCCGCGGCGAACACCAGCACCCCGACGTCGAGGGCTGGGTTGCCCGCGGTGCCGATGAGCAACGAGCGCAACGCATTAACCTCGTAGCTCAGCGGATTCACCGACGACAGCCACCGCAGCCACTGAGGCATGACGTCCACGGGATAGAGCGCGTTGGAGGCGAAGAACAGCGGCATGGTGATCGCCTGGCCGATGCCCATCAGCCGGTCGCGGTTGCGCACCAGCCCCGCGAGCGTCATCGACAGACAGGCGAAGAACGCCGAGCCGAGGATCACGATCGCCATGGCGCCCACGATGCGCAGCGGGTTGGCGGTGAGGTGGATTCCCATGAGATAGGCGATGATCAGCACACCGACCACCTGTGCCACCGACCGCACGCCCGCAGCGAACGCCTTGCCGCAGATCATCGCCGACGCCGGTGCCGGCGTCACCATGAGCTTGGCCAGGATGCCGGCGTCGCGGTCCCAGACGATCTGGATGCCGTAGAAGATCGAGATGAACAACGCGGACTGCGCGATGATGCCCGGCGCGAGGAACGCCAGGTACGGCACGCCGTCGGTGTCGATGACGTGCAGCCGCGAGAACGTCTGGCCGAAGATCAGCAGCCACAGTGCGGGTTGCACCATGCGCGTGAGCAACTCGCTGCGATCGTGGGAGAGCTTCTGCAGTTCGACGAGCGCGAAGGCGCCCATGCGACGCAGCAGCCCCGGAACCCGGCGCACGCCCCGTGGCGCGCGCACCACCGTCACGTCAACCACGGCGTGCCGCCCTCCTGGTCGAGCGGATCTGTTGCAGGGTCTGACGTGTGCCGTCGTCGGACAGGTCCGATCCCGCGTAGTGGCGAAACACGTCTTCGAGGGTGACGTCCGGGGTGTCCAGGTCGTTCGAGGTGGCCAGCGCGGCCTTGAGCCGGGTGGGCGAGTCGACGGCCTGCAGCGCGCCGTGGTGCATCAGGGCCACGCGGTCGCAGAGCGCGTCGGCCTCCTCCATGTAGTGGGTGGTGAGCAGCACCGTCATGCCGTATTCGGCCTGCATGCGGGAGACCTGCGACCACACGCCGTCGCGCGCGATCGGGTCCAGACCCACCGTCGGTTCGTCGAGCACGAGCAACGACGGCCGGTTGACCAGGGCTTGCGCCAGTTCGAGGCGCCGCACCATGCCCCCGGAGTAGGTGCCCGCCAGGTCGCCGGCGACCTCCAGCAGGTTCATCGCCGCCAGGGCCTCGTCCACCCTGGCGCGGCGCTGTGCGCGGGGCACGTCGTACAGCCGGGCGAACAGGTCGACGTTCTGCCTGCCCGTCAGCGCGGACTCGATCGAGAGTTGTTGGGGGACATAGCCGATGTTCTGCCGGATGTCGAGGGTGTCCCGGCGCGCATCCAGCCCGAACACCTCCACCGTGCCGTGCTGGACCGGGGTGAGGGTGGTCAGCACCCGGACCAGGGTGGTCTTGCCCGCGCCGTTGGGGCCGAGCAGGCCCAGCGTCTCGCCGCGACGGACCTCGAACGAGACGTCGTCGACGGCGGTGAACTGGCCGTAGCGGTGGGTGCCGTAGCGGTGGATGAGGTGCCGGCAGCGCACCGCGGGAGGCGGCTGATCGATCATGGATGCTCCTCGCGTAGCAGGGTGGTGAGTTTGGCCAGCACCGCCAGACCGGCGGTGAGCCGGGCCCGCTCGTCGGGATGCAGCCGGTCGAGTGCGGCGGCGAGCGTGGCCCGTCGCGTCGCGCGGGTCTCGTCGGCCACGTGCTGGGCGGGCTCGGTGAGGGCGAGCCTGCCGACGCGGCGATCGGCGGCGTCGACGGTGCGGTTCAAGAGGCCGTCGGCGCACAGCCGGGAGACCAGCGTGGACGCGGTGTTGGGCGCCAGTCCGAGTTCGGCGGCCGCCTCGCGCACCGAGATCCGGGGGTTCCTTCCCACGAGGCGCAGCAGCTCGGCCTGCGATTCGGGGAGCCCGGTGCCCAGTGCCGGACCCGATGATCGGCGGACCTGGCGGCGGAATCGTCCGACGGTGCCGAACAGTTCGGCGGCGAGTTCGGCGGTGGTGTCCACCTCGCCAGATTACCTCTGTTACAGACCTTTTTCGGGGTTGGGCGACCGCGCCGGTCCGGGTCGCTGGTCGCAGCCGTGACCCATCGGGCACGATGGGTTCATGAGCACCGACGGCTTCGACGACATCCCCCTCGACAAGTCCGAGTCTCTCGACTCCGACGAGGTGCGCAACGACGACGGTGACGAGGTGGCCGACCCGCCCGAGCAGTGGATCGAGGCCAAGGAGGACGAGACGCTCGACGAGCGGCTCGCCGAGGAGGAACCCGACGTCGCCGCCGACGACGAGGACGAGCCCCGTGAGGCGCACGACTCCGACTCCGGCGGCGGCCTGGAACTGGTCGACGACGACGAACTGGACCGCCTGGACCCCGAACGTCACGGCAAGGATCGGGGCCAGATCGACGGCACGCCGGAGGACGGCGACTCGTTCTACGACGTGGTGCGCTGAACCGGCGCGGCCAGCCGGTTCTGCCGCGTCAGAACGGTCGGAACCAGTCCCAGCGCCGCTCGTCCTCACTGACCTTGTGCAGCGCCATCATCGACCGGTGCTTGACCATGCCGAACGGATAGTCGTAGAGCCAGTGCGGCAGCGCCACGTCGGCCACCGGTTTGATCACCCGGCCCACCGCGCGGGCTGCACGATGTCCCAGGTTCGACGTCGCCGAACCCCCGACCACCTCAAAACACGGGTACTTCGAGAAGTACGACACGGCCTTGGACACGCTCGGCCATCCGCAGTCGTCGACCACCAGGTAGCCGCCCACGCGCAGTAGGCGCGTGGCGTAGAACATGTCCAGCAGCGTGTGATCAAAGGTGTGCCAGCCGTCGACGAAGATCAAGTCGAACGGCTCCACACCCTCGCTCAACAGCCGCGGCAGCGCCAATTCCGAGGGCTCCTCGACGAGTTCGAACGCCGTGACGCCCGCGCGGCGCAGATTGTCGACGCCGATGCTGCGCCAATCCGTCGTCTGGAACGGGTCGACGATGACGTGGTGGGCACCGCTCCGCCCGTGCGTGGCCCCGGTGATGTGCAGCGACGACAGCCCGAACGCGCAGCCTACCTCGAGGGTGCGGGCAATCTCCGGATGCTTGGCGACGAGGTCGTGCAGGAAGCGCCCCTCGTCGACGTCGACCTGGGAATGCAGCTCGTGCCGTTCGCCTTTGGCGTCCACCACGGCCCGCTCGCGGTAGATCTGGTCGATGATCGGCTGTGTCATGAACGTCCCCCGTCTGCGCAAGCCAAGCTGACGACCGGCTGTGAATACCGGCGACGCTATCAGGTGGCTTCGGGCTCCTGGGCCTGAAGCACGATGGTCGCGCGGGCCTCGACGGTGAGAGTCTCGCCGGCCGCGACGGCCTGTTCCTCGCCGCCGTCGGTGCGCAGCACCGTACGCCACGAGGCGCCGAATTCGGCCGGCGGCAAGGTGAACTCGAGCGGCTCGTAGTGCGCGTTGAAGCACAGCACGAACGAGTCGTCGACGATGCGCTGGCCGCGCTCGTCGCGGTCGGGGATGCCGAGCCCGTTGAGGTACACCGCGACCGACTTCGCAAAGCCCGAGCCCCAGTCCTCACCCGTCATCTCGGTGCCCTCGGGGGTGAACCACGCGATGTCGGGAGCGCCGGACTCGCCGCGCCTGCCCACGGGCTTGCCGGTGAAGAAGCGCCGCCTACGGAACACCGGATGGGCGGCGCGCAGCGCCGAGACCTCCTTGGTGAACTCCAGTAGTTCGGCGTCCGCGTCGGCCCAGTTCACCCACGTGATCTCGTTGTCCTGGCAGTACCCGTTGTTGTTGCCGCCCTGCGTGCGTCCCAGCTCGTCGCCGTGGCAGATCATCGGGACGCCCTGCGACAGCAACAGCGTGGTCAGGAAGTTGCGCTCCTGCCTGCTGCGCAGCGCCAGCACCTCCTGGTCGTCGGTGGGACCCTCGACGCCACAGTTCCACGACCGGTTGTGGCTCTCGCCGTCGTTGTTGTCCTCGCCGTTGGCCTCGTTGTGCTTCTCGTTGTACGACACCAGGTCTCGCAACGTGAAGCCGTCGTGGGCGATGACGAAGTTGATCGAGGCGACGGGACGACGCGCGGTGTGCTCGTACAGGTCGGCCGATCCGGTGAGGCGGTAGGCGAACTCGTCGAGCGTGGAGGGCTCACCGCGCCAGAAGTCGCGCACGGTGTCGCGGTACTTGCCGTTCCACTCCGTCCACTGCGGCGGGAAGTTGCCCACCTGGTAGCCGCCGGGGCCGACGTCCCACGGTTCGGCGATGAGCTTGACCTGGCTCACCGTCGGATCCTGTTGCACCAGTTCGAAGAACGTCGCCAGGCGGTCGACGTCGTAGAACTCGCGGGCCAGCGTCGAGGCGAGGTCGAAGCGGAAGCCGTCGACGTGCATCTCGGTGACCCAGTACCGCAGCGAATCCATGATGAGCTGCAGCGAGTGCGGATGGCTGACGTTGAAGCTGTTGCCGGTACCCGTGTAGTCCATGTAGTACCGCTTGTCGTCGTCGACCAGCTGGTAGTAGGCGGCGTTGTCGATGCCGCGCATCGACAACGTGGGGCCCATGTGGTTGCCCTCGGCCGTGTGGTTGTAGACCACGTCGAGGATCACCTCGATGCCGGCCTCGTGCAGGGCCCGCACCATGGCCTTGAACTCCTGCACCTGCCCGCCGGGGTTGGGGTTGCTGCTGTACTTGTGGTCCGGGGCGAAGAAACCGATGGTGTTGTAGCCCCAGTAGTTCGACAACCCCTTCTCGATGAGCGTCGAGTCGTTGGCGAAGTGGTGTACCGGCATCAACTCGATGGCCGTGATGCCCAGCGACTTGAGGTGCTCGATGATCACCGGATGCGCGACGGCGGCGTACGTGCCGCGCATCTGTTCCGGGATGTCGGGGTGCGTCTCGGTGAGCCCCTTGACGTGCGCCTCGTAGATGACGCTGTCGGCGTACTCGTGTTTCGGCGGCCGGTCCACGCCCCAGTCGAAGTAGGGGTTGATCACGACGGACTTCGGCATGCTGGCCGCCGAGTCGTCGTCATTGCGGCTGTCGGGGTCGCCGAAGGTGTAGCCGAACAGCGACTGGTTCCAGTCGAACGCGCCGTCGATGGCCTTGGAGTACGGGTCGAGCAGCAGCTTGTTAGGGTTGCACCGCTGGCCGTTGGCCGGATCGTAGGGGCCGTGCACGCGGTAGCCGTAGCGCTGCCCGGGTTCGACGTTGGGGATGAAGCCGTGCCACACGAAGCCGTCCACCTCGGGCAGCGTGAAGCAGCCGGTCTGGGTGCCGTCGGCGTCGAACAGGCACAGTTCGACCTTGTCGGCCACCTCGCTGAACACCGCGAAGTTGGTGCCCGTCCCGTCGTAGGTGGCGCCGAGGGGGTAGGCGCTGCCGCGCCAGATCTCGGGGGTGGTCGTGCCCTGGGGTTCGGTCACGTGAGGCCTTCCTGCCAACGGTCAACATGGCGACCATACGGTGCGCCGTGGATGCGGGCACGTGGGTGAGCAGCCTCGAGGAGCACTGACGTGGCCACTTGCCCCTGCTCAGTTGCCCATTTGACGGCCTCGACAAACCCCCGGCGCCCTGTGTCGACACTCACCCGGACTTTGGTGTCGTGGGGGCCCCGAGTGTGCATCCTCCGACGGCCACGCGGCGTGTCGCGTGCGGAGACGCACACTCGGCGTCCAGGGCTGTGGACAACCTGGGTCGAGTTGACCGCGGGGCGGCCGATGCGTCGGTCGGCGTCCGCAGGATCCAGCCATGACCGACGTTCCCTGGCCCTTCCTCGGCGTCGAGGCGCTCGGGGCTCGCGCGATCTCGGCGCGGACGATGCACCTGCTCTACGAACCCATCCACCCGGGTGTCTACGTGGCCTGGGGCGCTGCGCCGACAGCTCGCCAACGCGCCGAAGCCGCCTGGCTGTGGTCGCGGCGTCGCGGGGTGCTCGCCGGTCAGTCGGCGGCGGTGCTGCTGGGGGCCAAGTGGGTGGACGACGACGAGCCCGCCGAGGTGATCCACCGCAACCGGCGCCACCCGCCGAACGTCGTGGTGCGTACCGAGACCCTCGCGCCGGGCGAGATCGTCCGCGTGGGTGCCATGGCCGTGACGTCGGCGGCGCGCACGGCGTTCGACATCGGCCGCCACACGCGCTCGGAGATCCTGGCCGTGCGTCGGCTGGATGCCTTGGCCAACGCCACCGGCGTGCGGCGGGCGGACGTCGAAGCCGTCGCCGGCGCCCATCCCGGGGCCCGGCACCTCGGGCGGCTGCGCCGGGTGCTGCCGCGCGTCGACGGTGGGGCCGAGTCGCCACAGGAGACCGTCGCCCGCTCGGCTCTCGTCGACGCGGGACTGCCGGCGCCACGGACTCAGGTCGAGATCCGAGACCGGCTCGGCCGTTTCGTCGCTCGTGTCGACATGGCTTACGAGGAGGTCAAGGTCGCCATCGAGTACGACGGGCTGCAGCACTGGACCGACGCCCACGTACGGCAGCGGGACATCGACAAGGGCGTCGCCTTCGACGAGCTGGGCTGGCTGGTGATCCGGGTCGGCAGCGAACTACTCCACCGCCGGCGGGCGACGTACGTCGACCGGGTGGAACGTGCCCTGCGGGCTCGCGGCATGGTCTGGTGACGCGACGAGTGTGCGTTTTCGTACCGGGTTCCGGCGTGTCGCGTGCGGAGACGCACACTCGCGGGTGACTAGGCCACCTCGACGCCCACCGCGCGCATCGCGGCGACGGCGTCGGCGATGGTCTCGGGGTGGATGCCGGCGGTCAGGTCCACGAACACCCGCGTGCTGAACCCCGCGGCGGCGGCATCCAGTGCCGTGGCCTTCACGCAGTAGTCGGTGGCGATGCCGACGACGTCCACCGCGTCGACGTCGCGGGCGCGCAGCCAGTCCACCAGGGGCGTCTCGTCGTCGGCGTGGAATCCCTCGAACCCGCTGTAGGCCGCCGAGTACTGCCCCTTGTGGAACACGGCCTCGACGGCGCTGGGATCCAGCGCGGGATGGAACTCCACGCCCGGCGTGCCCACCACGCAGTGCGGCGGCCACGAGTCGACGTAGTCGGGCGTCGCGGAGAAGTGCGCGCCCGGGTCGATGTGGTAGTCCTTCGTCGCGACGACGTGCGCGTAGTCGTGGTGGGCGAGCAGCGCCGTGATCGACTGCGCGACCTCGACGCCCCCGTCGACCGCCAGCGTGCCGCCCTCGCAGAAGTCGTTCTGGACGTCGACGACGAGCAGTGCGCGCATGCCCTCGACGGTAGTCAGCCCCCGAACAGCAAGTACAGCCCCGTGAACGTGTAACCCACCATCACCAGCATCATCGCCAGCTGGCCGGTGAGCTGATTGCGCTTGGGCAGCACGCGCAGCGCCCGGTCGTGGGCCGCGACGACGCCCGCGACGTGCCCGGCCACGACGAAGCCCACCTTCAGGGTGGCCAGCACCGAGGGGTGCATCGACAACACGTAGGACACGTCGAGGCCCAGCCAGCCGGTGCCGAACGGGTCGAGCAGGCGCAGCACCGTCTGCTGCCCGCGCTCCACCAGGTAGGTGAGGTAGTGCGCGAAGACGTACCCGACCACGATCGGCACCAGCGAGTGCGCCATGAGCCCGGGCAGTTCGCGCCGCGTCCGGGCGTCGACGCCGCCCGTGGCGCGCGCGGCGAGGGTGAACGTCGCCGCGACCACCGCGGCGAAACCCGCCAGCCCCACGGTGCGCAGCAGCACGGCCGCCGTCGTCGAGCCGCCGGAGAGGTCGTCGACCAGCCCGCGCCACTGCGGCATGGCCGAGAAGCTGTCGAACGCCGTCGACCCCAGCAGCACCGCCAGCACCGCGACGGTGCCGGGGCGCACGGGCAGCGTCGGCAGGTGGTCGAACGGGTTGCCCACCGCGATGCGACCGTCGGCATCGCGGCGCAGCGGCGCCAGCCGGGACACGACGACGCCGTACACCTCGAACGGGTCGGCGTTGGCGCACCACCGGGTGCCGAAGCGCAGGGCGCCGGCCAGCGTCACCACCAGGTAGACCACCAGCCACGTCTTCACGGCGGTCAGCGATCCGGGGTCCGGGCTGGCCAGCTCCAGCCACACGAAGGCGAACAATCCCAGCGCAGCCGGCCAATGGCCCAGTGACGTCGGGTAATTCGCGGTCGTCGGGCGCGCGGGTAACAGGCGGTACAGCGTGCGCACCGGCGAGACGGCGCGCCACACCGGGCCGATGAGCACCGACAGCGCCACCAGGCCCACCCACAGCAGCACGTAGAAGACGCCGGGCAGCGGGTTCTCGCCGGTCTGCGGCCCGACGACCGCCACGATGCCGACCCACACCGCCAGCGCCAGCGCGCCGAGGCCCACCACCCACCGGGTCACCGGCGAGTCGACGGCGGCCGTGCACCACCGCGGTAGCGGCCTGCCCTGGTGTGCGGGGTCGAAACGTGGCTGCTTCCACGCCAATGCGACGACGGCGAACGTGAACGTCAGCGCCCACGCCGCACCGATGAGCGCATAGGTGTAGGGGATCGGGAGGTCGGACGACCCGCCGAGGCCGTGGGCCAGCAGGCCGGTGGTGGCGCCCGGGGTCACTGCTGAACGGCGATGGTGGCGACGGTCTTGTCGAGGTGGTGCAACTCGACGTCGACCCGGCCGGGAACGTCGACGGTGAACTGGAACTGTTGCCCGTTCTCGGCCTTCACCTCGAAGGAGTGCTCGGGGTTGGAGTGCACGTGCAACTCGTCGGCGGCATCACTGTTGACGCGGATCACGATGGGCTCGCCGACGCGCGCCTGGAACTGCTGGTTGGTGGGGGTCGCGGTCCCGTCGGCGATGGTCAGGTCGATCAGCAGTCGCGCCGTGGGCGCCTGCTGGTCGGTGAGCCGCGGTGCGGACGAGCCGCTGGTCGGCGCGGCGGATTGCGCTGCGCCACCGGACGATTCGGCCGTCTGGGACGATCCGCCGCAGGCGGTCAGGACGGCGGCGGTGGCGGTCGCCGCCACGACGGCGGCGACGCGTGTCTTCGGGTGGATCACGGGGCTCCATCTGCGCTGGGGGATCGGTCGCTGGGCAGGCGCGTGCCGTCGGTGGTGGCCTCGTCGTCCCCCTCGTGGTGCTCCCCGTCGTCACCGTTGCGGCGGTCGCGGCGGGCGATCCAGATGACGACGCCCACCACCACCAGGGCGGGCGCGAACGCCGGTATGGCCAGGAGCGCCGAGTGGTCGGCGAGGTAGACGGTCGTCATGCCTGCGCAGACGGCTCGAACTCGCGCTTGCTGGTGGTCGGCGCGCTGCCGTTGAGTCGTCCTGCGCCCCAGGACAATCCGGCGATCAGTGACAGCGTGCACACCAGGACCACGATGCATCCGACGAGCCACAGCGACTGCGGGACGTCGGGGTTGCGCTCACGCTGCAGGATGGTGATCTCGGCGACGAACGGACGCGTCATCGACGCCTCGGCGGGCACCTCCGCCGCGCCGATGCCGGGGTCGCCGTGCAGGTAGATCGGCACGGCGCCCATGGTGCGGCCGTCGTGCACGCGCAGCAGCGTCTTCCACTGGCCCGAGACCGGCATGGGCTCGGTGGAGCGGTAGTGGCCGGGGCCGACCTTCTCGAGGTGGTCGACGAAGATGCCCCGCTGGTTGGCCAGGCCACCCTGCCACCCGAGGATCGACACCCAGTTCGGGTCGGCGCTCACCAGGTCCGGCGGATTGATGCGGATGTCGGCGGTGGCCATCCGCTGATCGCCGATGCTCGGGGCATCGGTGAGCGTGATGCTGGCGGTGGCGTTCTGCGGCACGTCGTAGCGCAGACCGTTGGCGGTGGCACCGGCGATGGCGAGCACCGACAGCGCGACGAGGCCGATGCCGATGGCGCGCGTGGGGAGTCGCTGGTCGGTGAGGACCATGCCGATCATCGCGCCGCACGCTCCGACGAGCGCGGCGACGGGGATCGACATGGCCAGCGCCTCGGGCCAGATGCTGGTGGGCCAGGCGTACTCGTAGACCGCGTCGATCCACAGCGACTCCAGCCACAGGCCGACGGTGGCGATGCCGACGCCGCTGACGAGGCCGAACACGATGGGCCGCTTGAACAGTGGCGTCAACGCGAGCAGTTCCACCACCAGGGCGGGCCCCAGGTAGAGCGCGAACCAGTTGATGGGCGCCCCGAGCACGGGGCCGACGGCGAGGGCGACGAGACCGCGCAGCGCGATCGCCAGCAGCGCGGCGATGACGGCGGCGCCGCGGCCGAGCATGATGCGGGCCGCGACCAGGCCGAGGGCGGCGGCGGCGGCGATCAGCATCGGCTCGAACACCTGGCGGAACTGCATGACCCCGAAGTCGAACTCGATCTGGAAGACCGACATGCCGATGACCAGGCCGGCGAACGCCAGGTACTGCAGGAACTTGACGGTGGGACGGTCCTTGGGGGCGTCCTTGCCCGCGGCGAGCCGGCCCTCGTACTCGAGGTAGAGCGCGGCGAGGGTGGAGAAGCCGGCCCCGCCGATCATCATCAGGTGCGTGGGGCCCCACAGCGTGACGTCCTGGCCGAAGATGCGGTGCCACACGTCGTCCAGCGGGAACCCGATGAGCGCGTACAGGCCGCAGCCGGCCATCAGGATGCCGCCCACCGGCGCGTACCAGGTCTTGGTGATGCGCACGGCCGCCGGGCCCGGCTTGTCATAGGACAGGATGCAGGCCAGGCAGCCCGCGATGAAGAGGATGAACAGGCCGAACAGGATGAAGTAGTGCGCGGGGTTGGCCAGCGGCCCGGGGTCGCGCCCCTTGCCGATGTGCAGGCTGACGTCCCAGATGAAGCCGAACAGGGCGCAGATGATCGTGGTGATGAACAACATGATCGGCAGCGCCACCCACGGTGGCCGGTGGAACTTGTTGCCCGCCCAGTCGCCGAGGTCGCGCAGCCAGGTGATCTTGCGCTGGCGGTGCTGGTAGCCGATCCACAGCAATCCCAGCGAGATGATCATGGCCGCGACGGACATGCCGATGACCTGGTCGAGGGCGGCCCCGCCGCCCTCGGTGCCCTGCGCCAGGAACGTGGCCGCACTGTCCGTCGTGGTCTGCCAAGACGCCATCGTCATTCCCCACTCGTCTATCCGGATCGGTCACAACCTACCGGCGGGTAATGTTGCCAGAAGAAGTTATCCGGGACCAGGGGTACCGCGTGTTCCGTATCGTCACGGTTCGGTCGCGACCCGGCCGCCGGGCGGATTACCGGCGCGGCGGTCGCAGCACCTTCATCGCGAGGTTCATCACCGGCTCCGGGACGCGGTCCTTGGCGCCGAGCGCCGCGTTTGCCGCGCGTGTCCTCGTCACGGTGCCGCGGCCGAACCACGCGTTGAGCGGACCGCCGCTGGGGGGCAGGTCCACGTGCAGTGGCGGCTTGCCGTCGGCGGCGCCCAGGGCCTTGGAGATCACGACGCGTTGGATTTCGCTGGTGCCCTCGAAGATGGTGTACAGCTTGGCGTCCCGGTACCACTTCTCGACCGGGTGATCGGTGATGTAGCCCCACCCGCCCATGGTCTGGATGGCTCTCTCGGTGGCCTCGACGGCGAGTTCGCTGGCCGCCAGCTTGGACATGGACCCCTCGCCGCGCGTGAACGGCACCCCGTTGGCCGCCATCCACGAGGCCCGCCACGTCAGCAGCCGCGCCGCGTCCAGCTTGGTGGCCAGGTCGGCCAGCGGGAACGCGATGCCCTGGTTGTCGATGATCGGCGCCCCGAAGGCCTCTCGGCGGTTGGCGTACTCGGTGACGTATTCGATTGCGGCCCTGGCGATCCCGAGCGCCTGCGCGGCCACCATGGGGCGGGTCTGCTCGAACGTGCCCAGCGTGGCCGACGACCGGCCGCCCTCACGGGCGCGGGCCAGCTTGTGCTCCAGCCGCTCACTGCCGCCCAGCAGGTTGGCGCCCGGCACGCGCACGCCCGAGAACTTCAGTTCGGCGGTGTGCGACGCGCGGCAGCCCAGCTTGTCGAGCTTGCGCACCAACTCCAGTCCCGGCGTGCCGCCCGGGACGATGAACAGGGCCTGCCCGCGGTGGCCCAGCTCCTGGTCGACGACCGCGTTGACGACGTGCACGTTGGCGATGCCGCCGTTGCCGATCCACATCTTGTGGCCGTCGATGATCCAGTCGTCACCGTCGCGGCGGGCGGTGGTGCGCAGGTTGCGCACGTCGCTGCCGCCCTCGGGCTCGGAGATGGCCAGGGCGGCGAGCTTGATGTCGCTTGGCGTGCCGAAGCATTCGGGCGCCCACTCCAGCATCTGCTCCGGCGTGGCCGCCTGCCCGATGGCCGACAGTGCCAGCGCGGGCATCACGACCGCCAAGCCGATGCCGGCGCACCCCCAGAACAGCTCCTCCATGAACATCGGCAGCGACAGTCCCGTCGGATCGCCGATCAGGTCCCGGTAGAACAGCGGACTGTAGAACCCCTGGCGCGCGGCCTCCTGCAAGACCGGCCACGGGAACTCCTGGCGTTTGTCGTACTCGCCCGCCACCGGACGCACCACCTGCTCGGCGAACTCGTGCGCTCGGCGGGCGAGGTCGTGCTGGGCGACGGTGGGTGTGAAGTCGAGGCTCATGGCGGCACCCCGGTTCTCGGATGGGTTAGGCGGACGTGACGTGGCTCATACCCAGATCGTCGCGCTCGGAATCCTCTACTTCGCCCACGCGCCGTGCGGCGGCGGGCAGGCGTCGTGGTCCTGCAGGTCCTCGCTGCTGGCTTCGGGTCCGGCCGAGTTCGCCAGCAGCACGAAGCCCGGGCGCCCGTCGGGCAGGTACGCGCCGACGACGGCCAGCGTGTGGGCGCCCATGTCCGCCCGCGCGCCGGGCACGCCGTCGGCGAGCAGGGCGAACGGATTCACCGCGTCGAGGTCGTCGACCGCCATCGCGAGGTAGCCGGCGCCGGCCAGGGGTTCGGGGAAGGGCGCCCACCCGGGCCCGACCGGGTGGCGCGCCAGGGCGTCGTGCACGTCGGCGCGAATGCAGTCGACGTGCACGTGCAGCTGATCCTGGGTGCGCGCCTCGGCGGAGTTGATCGCCAGGCCCACCCAGTCGCGCGGCAGTGGCGTCCCCGCCCGCGCCTCGACGAAGGTGCGGGCCCGCCACGCGTCGGCGAGGTAGTTCGGTGACCCGGGCTGCAGCAGCTGCGGGCTCTCGATGCCGTCGACGCGCGCGGTGGGGATGAGGAGGTACTGGGTGGCGCCCACCAGATCCTTGAGCACCGCGTAGCCGTCGGGCCCGGGTTCGACCTGCGCGCACGGGCTCGGATCCCGAGTGCTCAGCTGATGGGGAACGCACTCCCCGGACACGATGTGCCAGAGGGCGTCCGGGTCCGCGGCGACCGGGGGTGCCAGCGCGACGGCGGCTGCGCACGCAACCGCCAACCCGGGCGCGAGCGCGCGCCCGAACGTCGTGCCCCACACGGACGTCGAGCCTAGGCTAGGCGCGTGCGCGGGGCGGCGGCGCGGCTGCGGCAGCGCGACGGGGTGTCGTGCGGACCCGCCGTCGCCGTGATGGCCGCCGCGCTGTCCGGCCTGGGGCGCACCGGCAGCGATCCCGTCGACCCGCGGTGGTTCGCCGCCGAGCAGGCGCGCGTGCACCGGCGGGCGAACGTGATCTGGCCACGAGCGCTCGGCACCACGCCGATGGGCATGGCGAAGGTGCTGGGCCAGGGGCACCGCTGGCGGCTCTACCGGGGAGCGCCGCGGCGCCGCGAGGTGCTGGCCGGCGTGCTCGCCGCCGTCGGCGCGGGCGCGCCGGTGGCCATGCTGATCGGCGGCGCGCTGCCGCGGCACTGGGTGTTGATCGTCGCGGTGCGCGGATCCGAGCTGCAGTGCTACGAACCGTCCTCCGGTGAGGTGCGCCGCGTCGGCCTCGCCGCCGTGCGACGGGCCCGGATCACCGGCCTCGGCTACCGGCGGACCTGGGCCTTCGTGGTGCCGAGTGAACCGGTTCCCCACCGACCCCATTCGAACATATGATCGATGAATGGCGATGCAGTCGATCGGGCACACCGGGCAGCCGGTGCAGCCGACGTTCCGGCGCGTCGATCCCGCGGTGGTGGTCCTGGTCGACCTGGCGGCGGTGTTCCCACGCGAGCCGCATGCGCGCGGCGGTTACCACCCCTCCGGGCTGCAGCTGCACGGCGTCGTCGAGGGGCGGCTGACCTGCTGGGGCCTGTGCGAGCAGGGGTATTGGTGGGGCTGGGTCACCTACGACGTGGCCTACGGGGCCGAGCGCCGGCAGGTGGCGCACTGGGTTCCGGCGTGGACGCTCAAGCGGCAGTAGTCCGATACCCGTTAGCCCTAGACCCCGGTAGCTTGAGACGATGCCCAAGTACGCCACCGCGCACTCCGTCGATCGCGCCGCCGTGCTCGACTTCGTGCGGCCCCGGCACCACATGGTGCTCACCACCTACCGGCGCGACGGCTCGCTGCAGAGTTCGCCCGTGACCGGTGGCGTCGACGCCGAGGAGCGCATCGTCATCGCCACCTATCCCCAGCGGGCCAAGACCGCCAACCTGCGCCGCGATCCGCGCGCCAGCGTGACCGTGCTGTCCGACGAGTTCGACGGCCCCTACGTGCAGGTCGACTGCGAGGCCGAGGTGATCGACCTGCCCGATGCGGTCGAACCGCTCGTCGAGTACTTCCGGGTGATCGCCGGGGAGCACTCCAACTGGGACGAGTACCGCCAGGCGATGGTGGACCAGGGCAAATGCCTGCTCCGGCTGACGCCGCGGACGTGGGGCCCGGTGGCCACCGGAGGCTTCCCGCCCGCCTAGCGCCCCGAGGGGCCGCAGGGGATCCAGGTGGAGTCCATCGGGGTCCACCGCCGACCGCATTGCGGCGGATAGCCTGTCAAACTATAGTCTGGACACATGTCCAGAGCCCTTCCGTCGACTCTGGCCGTGGTGAGCTGAGCATGCGGATTGCCCTGCTGTCGTATCGCAGCAAGACGCATTGTGGCGGCCAGGGCGTGTACGTCCGGCACCTCAGCCGCGGCCTCGTGGACCTCGGTCACGACGTCGAACTGTTCTCGGGTCCGCCGTACCCCGAGGGGTTGGACCCGCGTGTCCGCCTCACCGAGGTGCCGAGCCTGGATCTGTACCGCGAACCGGACCCGTTCCGCGTCCCGCGACCCAGCGAGATCCGCGACCGCATCGACCTCGTCGAACTGCTCAGCACGTGGACCGCTGCGTTCCCCGAGCCCAAGACGTTCTGCATGCGCATCGCGCGGATCCTCGCCGATCGCCGGGCCGACTTCGACGTGGTGCACGACAACCAGAGCCTGGGCACCGGACTGCTGGACGTGGCGCGCCTCGGGTTGCCCGTGGTCGCCACCGTGCACCATCCCATCACCCGCGATCGGGTGGTCGAGGTCGACGCCGCGGCCTGGTGGCGAAAGCCGTTGGTGCGCAGGTGGTATGGATTCGCGGAAATGCAGAAGAAGGTGGCCCGCCAAATCCCCGAGCTGCTCACGGTGTCCTCGACGTCGGCCACCGACATCGCCGACGACTTCGGGGTGTCGCCCAGTCAGCTACGGGTGGTGCCGCTGGGCGTCGACACCGAGTTGTTCCGGCCCGCGCCGGACCGCGTGCGCAACCGCATCATCGTCATCGCCAGTGCCGACGTGCCGCTCAAGGGCGTGAGCCACCTGCTGCACGCCGTCGCGCGGCTACGCGTGGAGCGTGACGTCGAGGTGCAACTGGTGGCCAAGCTCGAACCCAACGGCCCCACCGAGAAGCTGATCGCCGAACTGGGCATCTCCGACATCGTGCACATCTCCAGTGGCCTCACCGACGAGGAACTCGCCGCGCTGTTGTCCTCGGCGGAGGTCGCGTGCATTCCCTCGCTCTACGAAGGCTTTTCGCTGCCCGCCGTGGAAGCCATGGCCAGCGGCACGCCCATCGTCGCGAGCCGGGCCGGGGCCCTGCCCGAGGTGGTGGGCACCGACGGCGAATGTGCACGCCTGGTGGCGCCGGGCGACGTCGACGACCTGGTGCGCGTCATCGGCGAGCTGCTGGACTCGCCACGCGAACTGCACCGCCTCGGTGCTGCGGGCCGCCGCAGGGCCGTCGAGGTCTTCAGCTGGGAATCCGTTGCCGCACAGACGGTCTCGGTGTACGAGCAGGCCATCGCGCGCGTCCGGGGAGGCGCTGACAGGAGGGCTGGAGCATGCTGACCGTCGACTTCGACCGGCTGGGCGTAGGTGCGGGCACCACCGTCATCGACGTGGGCTGCGGCGCGGGCAGGCATTCGTTCGAGGCGTTCCGCCGCGGCGCGAACGTCGTCGCCTTCGATCAGAGCGCGTCCGACCTCAACGACGTCGACGCGATCCTCACCGCGATGGCCGAGCAGGGCGAGGCACCCGCGACCGCGAAGGCCGAGGCCGTCAAGGGTGACGCCCTGGACCTGCCCTACGAGGACGGGACGTTCGACTGCGTCATCGCCTCGGAAATCCTCGAACACGTCCCGGCCGACGACCGCGCGATCGACGAGCTGGTGCGCGTCGTGCGGCCCGGCGGCTGGCTGGCGGTGACCGTGCCGCGCTGGCTGCCCGAGAAGGTGTGCTGGCTGCTGTCCGACGAGTACCACGCCAACGAGGGCGGGCACATCCGCATCTACCGGGCCGACCAACTGCACGACAAGGTGGTCGCCCGCGGCATGGAGTTCGACCACCGCCATCACGCGCACGCGCTGCACGCCCCGTTCTGGTGGCTCAAGTGCGCGGTGGGCGTGGAGAAGCCGAACCATCCCCTGGTCTCGGCGTACCACAAGCTGCTGGTGTGGGACATGATGTCGCGGCCCTGGCTGACCCGCAACACCGAGGCCGTGTTGAACCCGCTGATCGGCAAGAGCGTCGCACTGTACTTCCGCAAGCCGGTGGCCTGAGCCGATGCGCCGTCACGACGTCCCTGGCGTTGCGGGCGTACTGACGCCCGCGGAATGCCTTCGTACGGCGGAGGCCATCGCGGCCACCCAGGAGTCGTCGGGCGCGCTACCGTGGTTCGATGGCGGGCACACCGACCCGTGGGACCACGTCGAGAACGCCATGGCCCTGACGGTCGCCGGGCTGTGGGAGCCGGCGCGGGCGGCCTATGACTGGTGCCGCACGCAGCAGCGCGCGGACGGCTCGTGGCCCATCCAACTGCGCAACGGCGTCATCGAGGATCACAACTCGGACAGCAACTTCTGCGCCTACGTCGCCACCGGGACGTGGCACTACGTGTTGAGCACGGGTGACCGCGAATTCGCCGAGACCATGTGGCCGACCGTGAGCCGCGCCATCGACTTCGTGCTCACGCTACAGCTTCCCGGGGGCGAGATCGCTTGGGGCGCAGGGCCGAATGGCGTCGTCGAGGAAGCGCTGCTGACCGGCAGCTCGAGCATCCATCACGCCATCCGGTGCGCGATCGCGCTGTCGAACTACCTGGGTGAGCCGCAGCCGGAGTGGGAGGTGGCCGTCGGCCGCCTGGGCCACGCCATTGCCGCGCACCCGGAATCGTTCCTGCTCAAGGATTCCTGGTCCATGGAGTGGTACTACCCGGTGCTCGGTGGTGCCCTGCGGGGGCCGGCGGCATGGGAGCGCATCGACTCCCGCTGGCACGAGTTCGTGGTGCCCGATCTCGGCATCCGGTGCGTGGATCACCGGCCATGGGTGACCGGCGCCGAGACGTGCGAGCTGGTGCTGGCGCTGGACGCGATGGGTGACTCCGCGCGGGCACACCAGCAGTTCGCGGCCATGCACCACCTGCGCGAAGTGGACGGCTCCTATTGGACGGGGCTGGTGTTCGCCGACGGCAAGCGCTGGCCCGTGGAGCGCACGACGTGGACGGGCGCCGCAATGATCCTGGCCGCGGATGCCCTGTCGCGCACGACGCCGGCCAACGGGATCTTCCGGGCCGACGATCTGCCGCGGGGCCTGGAGGGCGAGTTCGACTGCGCCTGCGTCACCCGGTCCTAGCTGGGCGTCAGACGCGCTCGAGCACGCGCAGCGATCCCGTGGCGGACACCTCGCGGAAGTCGCCCGAGTCCAGTGCGCGGCGGTAGACGTTGAACGGGGCCCGCCCGCCGTCGTCGGGATTGGGGAAGACGTCGTGGATCACCAGCGCCCCACCGGAGACCACCCAGCGGGCCCACCCCTCGTAGTCGCGCTGGGCGGCCTCCTCGGTGTGACCGCCGTCGATGAACAGGAACCGCACCGGCGTCTGCCAGCCGCGGGCCACCACCGCCGACTTGCCCACGATCGCCACCACGTGATCGTCGAGACCCGCCCCGTCGAGCGTGTGCCGCAGGACGGGCAGTGTGTCGAACAGACCCGTCACCGGGTCGACCATCGTCGCGTCGTGGTACTCCCAGCCCGCCTGATGCTCCTCGGAGCCGTGATGATGGTCGACGGTGTAGAGCAGCCCGCCGCCGGCCTGCGCGGCCGCGCCCAGCATCACGGTGGACTTGCCGCAGTACGTCCCGATCTCCACGCCGACGCCGTCGCCCAGGTAGCGCACGGCGGCGTCGTAGAGGGCGCGGCCCTCGTCGGCCGGCATGAAACCGGTCACCCCTTCGGCGTAGGCGAACAGCTGCTCGGCGGCGGGGGAGAGTGCGGTCATGGGGCCAACCTACCGTTGCCGGTGCCCCCTAGTTGTAGTAGCGTCCAGACACGTGTCCGATCCGGCCTTGGAGTCGACTCGGCGCCGTCTGACCGCCAAGCAGGCCGACACCGTCGATCGGTTGGGACGAGCCGCGGTCGAGCTGCTCCAGCGCGAGGGTTTCGGCAATCTCACCGTCCGTCGCGTCGCGGCCGAGGCCGGCGTCGGCGCGGCCACCGCCTACACCTACTTCTCCTCGAAGGAGCACCTCGTCGCCGAGGTGTTCTGGCGGCGGCTCACCGCGGCCCCGCCGGCGCCGCACGCGTCCGCCGATCCCGCCAGCCGCGTGGTCGACGTCCTGCACCACGTCTCGCTACTGTTGGCCGACGAACCCGAGTTCGCGGGTGCGGTGACCACCGCGCTGCTGGGCCGCGATCCCGACGTCGAGGTGCTCCGGCAGCGGATCGGCCGCGACATCCGGGAGCGGCTGGCCCAGGCGTTGGCCCCCGACCCCGATCCCGACGTCGTCGACACGTTGGAGTTGCTGTACTCGGGTGCGCTGGTGCGTTCGGGGATGGGCTATGCGTCCTACGAGGAGATCGCACGCCGGCTGGAGGCCGCCGCACGGCTCATGCTGGGCTGACGCGCGGCCCCAAGATCGCCGTCGCGGCGACCACGGCCGGTTCGAGGATGCCGCGCAGGTCGGCGCCGTCCTCGACGGTCAGCGCGGTCAGTTCGCGCAACCCGCCCAGCAGGATGAGCGCGAGCGCCGGCGTGACGGGCGGCAGCTGCGCGCGGCGAAAGCCCGGGCTGTCGGTCAGGTCGACGAGCATGTCGGTGAGCGCGCCCATGGCACCCCGGTGCAGGGGCAGCGCGACGGCGCCGAGGGCGGGTGCCTCCCGGATCCAGCTCAGCGTGATGGCCGGCCGGGACGCGATGTGCTCGACGTACGCCGTTGCCGCGCCGAGGATTTGCTCGCGCCAGTCCGCCTCCGGCGGTACGGCCGCCCGGATGCTCGCGATCATCTGTTCGTTGTTGGCGGCCAGCAGCGCCAGGAAGCACTCCTCCTTGCTGGCGAACTCGCCGTAGAAGGTCCGCTTGGAGGTCTTGGCGTTGCGCACGACGTCGGCCACCGTGGTGTCGCGGTAGCCGCGGTCCTCGATGGCCTGGCGCAACCCGTCGAGCAGTCGGGCGCGAAACGCCGGACCCGCACTCGAGCCGTCGGGTGAGTCGGTGTCGCCCGAGTCGGTGACGCCCGTGCTGGTGACGCCCGAGTCGGCGATGCCGCCGTCGGCCACTGCGTCACCTACCGCTGCGTCACCTCCCATGGCGTCACCTCCCACCCTTGCGTCCGTGCGGTACTTGGCGGTACCGTACCCCACACGACCTCGGTACATCGCAGTACCACCACCTCGTCGGGAGATTCGCGTGAACTCACCCACCGTGGCCGGCAGTGCCAGTGCCAGTGACACTGCCAGTGCCAGTGCCAGTGCCAGTGCCCCCGCTACGCCACCCGCGACGGCCCTGCCCCCCGGACCCGGCTGGCCCGCGTTCGTCCAGGGTGTGGCGTACGCCGTCTCGCGCACCTGGACCGTGCACCGGCTGATGCGCACGCACGGTGACGTGATCTCGATGCGGCTGCCGGTGTTCGGCCCGTCGGTGATCGTCGGCGACCCACAGCTGGCCAAACAGCTGTTCGCCGCCAACACCGACGACGTGGGCAACATCCAGCCCAACCTCAGCCGCGTCCTGGGATCGGGCTCGGTGTTCGCCCTCGACCGCGGCGAGCACCGCCGCCGGCGCAAGCTGTTGACGCCGCCGTTCCACGGACGCAGCGTGAAGAACTACGAGCGCATCTTCGAGGAAGAGACACTGCGAGAGGCCCAAACCTGGCCCGACGGCCGTGAATTCGAGACCCTCGAACCGATGATGCGGATCACGCTCAACGTGATCCTGCGGGCGGTGTTCGGCGCCGACGGCGAACGGCTCGACGAACTGCGCCGCATCATCCCGCCATGGGTGACCCTGGGATCACGGCTGGCCGTCCTGCCGACCCCGGCGCGCACGTTCGGACGGCTGACGCCGTGGGGCAGGCTGGCCGCCTATCGCCGCCAGTACGACGAGGTGGTCGACCGGCTGATCGACGAGGTGCGCGCACGGCCCGACTTCGACACCCGCGACGACATCCTCGCACTGCTGTTGCGCAGCACTTACGAGGATGGAACGGCCATGTCCCGCAAGGACATCGCCGACGAACTCCTGACGCTGCTGGCTGCAGGCCACGAGACCACGGCCTCCACGCTGGCCTGGGCCTTCGAGCGCATCGTGCGTCACCCCGAGGTGCTCGCGGCATTGCAGGACGAGGCCGCCACCGACGACAACGCCTACCGGCAGGCGGTGATCCTCGAGGTGCAGCGCGTCCGCACCGTCATCGACTTCGCCGGTCGGCACGTCTACGCCCCGGCATTCCAGCTGGGCGAATGGTCGATTCCACGTGGGCATTCCGTCACCGTGGCCATTCGAGAGCTGCACCAGCGCGAGGCCGACTTCCCCGATCCGCTGCGCTTCGACCCCCAGCGCTTCGTCGACGACAAGCCCTCCATGACCGCGTTCCTGCCCTACGGCGGGGGCACCCGGCGCTGCGTCGGCGCGGTCTTCGCCAACGTCGAGATGGACGTCGTGTTGCGGACGGTGTTGCGGCACTTCGAGATCGAGACGACCACCGCGCCGGCGGAGAAGACCCATTCGCGCGGGGTGGCGTACACGCCCAAACGCGGCGGGCGCGTCGTCATGCGCCGACGCGCCACGCCGCTGCGGTGAGAGGAGGCACGGCGCCTACGACGCCGCATGCTCCCGCTTGGGCAGCTTCCAGCCCGGGCGCGGGAAGTGGCACGTGTACCCGCTGGGGTAGCGCACCAAATAGTCCTGGTGCTCCGGCTCGGCCTCCCAGAACTCGCCGGCCGGCGTCACCTCCGTGACCACCTTGCCCGGCCACAGTCCCGACGCGTCGACGTCGGCGATGGTGTCCTCGGCGACGCGCTTCTGTTCGTCGTCGAGGTAGAAGATGGCCGACCGGTAGCTGCTGCCGACGTCGTTGCCCTGTCGATCCTTGGTGCTCGGATCGTGGATCTGGAAGAAGAACTCCAGCAGCGCGCGGTAATCGGTCTTGGACGGGTCGTAGACGATCTCGATGGCCTCGGCGTGACCCGGATGGTTGCGGTAGGTCGGGTGATCGTTCGTGCCGCCCGTGTAACCCACCCGCGTCGTGACCACGCCGGGCTGCTTGCGGATCAGGTCCTGCATCCCCCAGAAGCAGCCACCCGCCAGAATCGCGGTCTTGGTTTCCGTCATGCCGTTGCCTCCTTGAACATCTGCCGATAGTGGCCGTAGCCCTGCTCCTCGAGCTGGTCGAGGGGGATGAATCTCAGCGAAGCCGAGTTGATGCAGTAGCGCAACCCGCCCTCGGCCCGGGGTCCGTCGGTGAACACGTGGCCGAGGTGGCTGTCACCATGCGCCGAACGCACCTCGGTGCGCATCATCAGGTGGCTGAAGTCGCGCTTGGTCACCACGTTCGCCGCGTCGATGGGCCGCGTGAAACTGGGCCAGCCCGACCCGCTCTCGAACTTGTCGACCGACGCGAACAGCGGTTCGCCCGACACCACGTCGACGTAGATGCCGGCCTCGTGGTTGTCCCAGTACTCGCCCGTGAATGGACGCTCCGTGCCGTTCTCCTGGGTGACGCGGTACTGCTCGGGTGAGAGCGCGTGCACCGCGGCGGGATTGCGGTGATAGCCGACCGCGTCCTGCGGGGCGTCTCCATCGTGCCGCTGCACCGGGTCCCGCGTGTCCTTGCGTGACATGGCCACTCCTTCCTGAACACGACCACCGTGAACACCACCACGCGTCACCGGCGGTGACACGTCCGCCCCGAGTACAACCTCGACCGTGGTCGAGATCATCCTTCGAGGATGCCCGATCGCCGTCGTGAGGTGACGTCGCGGGAGTACCCAGTGCCGGGTGCGCCGAGACCCTCGACAATCCCGGGTAGAACGTGTTCTATTTTTGGGCGTGACCGGACGCACCTTCAGCCGCGACGAGCTGGTCGAGGCATTCGCGGTGTTCGAACGCACCGTCGACCGGGCCGCGCGGACGCGCGACTGGGATCAGTGGGTGGAGCACTACACCGACGACGTGGTCTACGTCGAACATGCCGCGGGCACCATGCGCGGCCGTGAAGAGGTGCGGCGCTGGATCTGGCAGACCATGGAGAGCTTCCCCGGTAGTCACATGACGGCCTTCCCGTCGCTGTGGACGGTGATCGACGAGGCCACGGGCCGGGTGATCTGTGAACTGGACAATCCCATGCGGGATCCGGGCGATGGCACGATCATCAGCGCCACCAACCTGTCGATCGTCACCTATGCCGGTGACGGCAAGTGGTGCCGGCAGGAAGACGTCTACAACCCGCTGCGATTCGTCACGGCGACCACGAGGTGGTGTCACAAGGCCCGCGAGCTGGGCACGCTGCCCGCCGAGGCGCAGGAGTGGATGTCGACGGTGGGTGCCCGGCTCGGCGGTACGCGATGACGGCCCTGGTGATCGGCGCCAACGGCTACCTGGGGTCGCACGTCACCCGGCAGCTGGTCGACGCGGGCGAGGACGTCCGCGTCATGGTTCGCGAGGGCGCGAAGACCGTGGCGCTGGACCACCTTCCCGTGACCCGCCACGTCGGCGACGTGTTCGACGACGACGTCCTGCGCGCCGCGATGTCCGGGGTCGACGACGTCTACTACTGCGTGGTGGACACCCGTGGCTGGCTGCGCGACCCGGCGCCGCTGTTCCGCACCAACGTCGAGGGCACCCGCAACGTGCTCGACGTCGCGGTCGAGGCGAACCTACGCCGCTTCGTCTTCACCAGCAGCTACGCCACCGTGAACCGGCGACGTGGACGCGTCGCCACCGAGGCCGACGTGATCGCCGACCCCGAGGACCGGCGACTGACCGCCTACGTACGATCGCGCGTCCAAGCCGAGAACCTGGTGCTGCGCTACGCGGCCGAGCGCGGACTGCCCGCCGTCGCCATGTGCGTGTCGACCACCTACGGGGCCGGCGACTGGGGCCGCACACCCCACGGCGCCATCATCGCGGGCGCGGCCCTCGGCAAGCTGCCGTTCGTCATGAGCGGCATCGAACTGGAGGCCGTCGGCGTCGAGGATGCCGCCCGCGCGCTGCTGCTGGCCGCCGAGCGAGGCCGGGTCGGGCAGCGCTACCTGATCTCGGACCGCATGATCAGCAACGCCGAGGTGGTGCGCATCGCCGCGGCGGCGGCCGGCGTACCCGCGCCCACGCGCTCGCTCCCGTTGCCGGTGTCGTACGCGCTGGCCGCCGTGGGCAGCCTGAAGGGCCGGCTGCGCGGCACCGACGAGCGGCTGTCGATCAACTCGCTGCGGCTCATGCGGGCCGAGGCTCCGGTCGACTGCCGCAAGGCGCGCGACGAACTCGGGTGGCAGCCACGCCCCGTCGAGGAGTCGATCCGAGAGGCGGCCCGATTCTGGGTGGACCTGCGCAAGGCCAAGCAGGCGAACCGCCAACCCGGCTGAGTGATGCGTCACCCGACGCGCCTGCCCAGCGCCGGTTGCACGCGCGGCGGCGGTCATCCCCAGTCGTGTCGCGATCCGGGCGCCGGCACGGTTACGCCATCAGCGTCGCGACGACCTCCGCGTAGAGCGTGGCCTTGATGGCGCCCATGGTGGGCCCCGCCTTCGGTGCCCGCTCGGCAGCCCGGGCGACCGCGATGTCGAGCAGTTCGTCCTCGAAGCCGACCCCGGCGACGATGCCGTGCTCGTGGGCCTCGTCGCCGCCGTACCGCCGTCCGGTGGTCATGGCCTCGTGGGCGGTGGCGATGGGCAGGCGCGCCCGGATCAACGCGCTCATGGCCGGCGTGAACGGGATGCCGAGATCCACCTCCGGGAGGCAGAAGTAGCCGCGATCGGACCGCATCACGGCCAGGTCGTGCGTCAGCGCCAGCATGGCGCCCGCCGCGAACGCGTGCCCCTGCAGCGCGGCGACGGTCGGGGCGCCGAACGTCAGCAGGCGGGCGAACAGCGCGTGCACCGAACGCAGATTCGCCTCTGCCGCTTCGGGATTCGCGGCCATGTACTCCAGGTCCAGGCCGTTCGAATAGAACTTGCCGGTGCCGATCGTCACCAGCGCCTTCGGTCGGGTGTCGGCCTGCACCTCGTCCAGCGCGGCGTTGATCGCTCGCACGCGGTCCGGATGGAAGCGGTTCTCGTCGGCGCCGAAGTCGAGCACGAACACGTCCCCGCGGCGATGTAGGCCAGTCACCGGGCGATTGAACCACCACGTGCTGCCAGAATCGGACGATGCCGCAGCCCCGTAACGGACTCGTCTCACATTGGATCGACCGACTGCCGTCACCACGCCCGCCGCTGCCGGGCGACCGCGACGCCGCGGTGTGCATCGTCGGCGCCGGATACACGGGCCTGTGGACCGCCTACTACCTCAAACGGCACGACCCGGGGCTCGACGTCGTGGTGCTCGACGCGCGATTCGCGGGGTTCGGCGCATCGGGACGCAACGGCGGCTGGCTGTCCGGACTGGTCCCCGGCGACCGTCACGCCCTGGCGGCCCGGCACGGCCGCGACGCCGTCATCGCGTGGCAGCGCGCCCTCAACGACTCCGTCGACGACGTGATCGACGTCGCGGGGCGCGAGGGCATCGACGCCGGCATCGTCAAGGGCGGCACGCTGCGCATCGCCCGCAACCGCGCCCAGTCGGAACGACTGGCCGTCGAACTGGCCGAGTACCGCCGCTGGGGTGTCGACGGCGTCGAACCGCTGACCACGGGCGAGGCGGCGCAACGGATCCGGCTGGCGGGCGTGACGTCGGCGTACCACCAGCCGCACTGCGCCCGCATTCATCCCGGCCACCTGGTGCGCGGGCTCGCCGACGCCGTCGAACGCCTGGGCGTCCCCGTATACGAGATGACCGAGGTCACCGAGATCTCGCCGCGGCGGGTGGCGTCGACCCGCGGCACCGTGCGCGCCCCCATCGTCGTGCGTGCCACCGAGGGGTTCACCACGGTGCTGCCGGGGCTGCGTCGGCGCTGGTTGCCGATGAACAGCTCGATGATCGTCACCGACCCCATCCCCGCGGCCACGTGGGACGAGATCGGCTGGGACGGCGCCGAGACCGTCAGCGACGCCGCGCACGGCTTCTTCTACGCGCAGCGCACCGCCGACGACCGCATCGCCATCGGCGGGCGCAGCCTGCCCTACCGCTTCGGCAGCCGCTTCGACCTCGACGGCATGGTGCCCCCGCGCACCGTCGAACACCTCACCTCGGTGCTGCGGACCGCGCTGCCGCAGGTGCGGCACGTGCCGGTGGCGCACGGCTGGTGCGGGGTGCTGGGCGTGCCGCGGGACTGGCAGGCCGGCGTCGGGTTCGACCGGGCGACGGGGCTGGCGTGGGCGGGCGGTTACGCCGGGCACGGCGTCACCGCGGCGCACCTTGCGGGCCGCACCCTGGCCGACCTGATCACCGAGCAACGCACGCCCCGCACCGAGCTGCCCTGGGTGGGCCACCAGACGCGCGACTGGGAACCCGAACCGCTGCGCTGGCTCGGCGTCCGGGCGCTGTACGCCGCCTACGGGCTCGCCGACCGTGACGAGTCCCGCGGCAGGCCCGACACGTCGCCCATCGCGCGGCTCGCCGACCGCATCACCGGCAAGCCCTAGCCGACCCCATGCCTCGGCTCAGGAGGACTCCGCGCGGGCCTTGAGCCGGCGCAACGTCTCCTCGATGTGCGCGGCGTTGGCGCTCCTGCGGTCGCCGACGCCGGTGGTGAGCTTCGCGGTGGGGGCCAGCCAGCGTGGCCGCATGTCCCACGTGCTCTCGGTGACCGTGCAGCCGCCGGCGTCCGGGCCGCCCGCGGCGACGATGTCGTAACGCCAGTGGGCGATGGGCACCACCCGGGCCACCCGGACGTCGAACGCGAACGTGCGCCCGGCGACGGCGTCGGTGACCGTGCAGGACGTCGACCACCGGTGCGAGCCGTTGCCGTTGCGGCCCGTGAACACCGCCCCCGGCGCCACTGCGGTGCCCTTGCGCCACCGCATCGAGACGATCTCCTCGCCCAGCTCGGCCAGCGTCGGCAGATCCGTGATGAGCGCGTACACCGCCTCGGGGGCGGCGGCCACGGTGATCGACGAGTGGCAGGTGGGCGGACCGGAGGGCGTCATGGGCAGACAGTAGCCAGCCCGCTGAGCGAGACTGTGCCGAAACGTCCGAAATTTCGGGCCCGCCCCAACCGTTGGAGACCACATGAGCGACCGTCCCGTCTTCCAGCCCAGTGCTGCCCACCCCATCACGATCACGCCCACCGAGGGACGCGTGACCGTCCGTGTCGGCGGCGTCGTCGTCGCCGAGACCGACGCCGCACTCTCCCTGAGCGAGGCGACCTACCCGGCCGTGCAGTACGTACCGCTGGGCGCCGTCGACAAGCGGATGCTGCGCCGCAGCTCGGCCACCACCTACTGCCCCTACAAGGGCGAGGCCAGCTACTACGACGTGCTGGTCGACGGCGACCGCGTGGCCGATGCCGGGTGGAGCTACGAGAAGCCGTTCGCGGCGGTGGCGGCGATCGGTGGGTACGTGGCGTTCTATCCGGAGAAGGCGGAGATCACCGTCGGCTGACGGCATCGGGCACCGTCGGCTGACGGCATCGGGCACCGTCGGCTGACGGCATCGGGCACCGTCGGCTGACGGCATCGGGCACCGTCGGCTGCCATGCTGAGGGGGTGAGCGGGTTGCGGCGCACGGTGAGCTTTCCGGGTCCGGCCGCGCCCACGCTGACCCTGTCGCCGCTGCGGCGCGGCCCCGGCGACCCGTGCTATCAGGTGCTCGACGGTGCCATCTGGAAGACCAGCCTGCTTGTCAGCGGGCCGGTGACGGCGCGGCTGGAGCGCACGGCGCGCACCGAGGTGACGTGCGACGCGTGGGGTGACGGCGCTGCCCAGTTCGTCGACGAACTGCCCGCGTTCCTCGGGTTGTTGGATGACGCAACGGGTTTCGCTCCGTCCGAGCCCACCGTCGCCGCCGCGTACCGGCGGGTACCGCACCTGCGGCTGGGCCGTACCGGGCGGGTGCTGGAGGCGCTGATCCCCGCCGTGCTGGAACAGCGGGTGGCGGGCAAGGACGCGTTCCGGGCGTGGCGGCTGCTGGTCACGAAGTTCGGCGCGCCGGCCCCCGGCCCGGCTCCGGCGCGGATGCGCGTCATGCCCACCGCCGACACGTGGCGGCGCATCCCGTCCTGGGAGTTCCACCTCGCCAACGTCGATCCGGGCCGGGCGCGCACCGTGGTCCTGTGCGCGGCGCGCGCGGACTCGCTGGAACGGCTCGCGACGCGGCCCAGTGCCGAGGCGAGGACGGCGCTGCAATCGCTGCCCGGGGTGGGGGAGTGGACCAGCGCCGAGACCGCGCAGCGCGCCTGGGGTGACCCCGACGCGCTGTCGGTGGGGGACTACCACCTGTCGAACATGGTGGGCAGCACGCTGCTGGGGCACCGCATCGACGACGCCGAGATGCTGGAGCTGCTGGAGCCGTTGCGTCCCCATCGGCAGCGAGCCGTGCGTCTGCTGGAGGCCAGCGGCCTGGCGCGCAACCCACGTTTCGGCGCCCGCATGGCCATCCCCGACCTGCGGTCCCTCTGAGCGCACGGCGGGCCGTGATCGCCGTCTCGTGCGATTAGCCGACGCGACGCCCGGGTAGCTCTTCTACGACGCCGAATGCGGATGCCGAACAAAAGGAGTCGCTGATGACCGAATTCACCCTTCCCGGAATGTCGGAGCAGACCGGCCGCGAGGTCGCCGAACTGCTGCAGAAGCTGCTGAGCACGTACAACGACCTGCACCTGACGCTCAAGCACGTGCACTGGAACGTGGTGGGACCGAACTTCATCGGGGTGCACGAGATGATCGATCCCCAGGTGGAGTTGGTGCGTGGGTACGCCGATGACTGCGCCGAGCGCATCGCCGCCCTGGGCACCTCCCCGAAGGGCACGCCGGGGGCGATCCTGGCCGACCGCACGTGGGACGACTATTCGGTGGGCCGTGACACGGTCCAGGCCCACCTGGCGGCCCTCGACCTGGTCTACACCGGTGTGATCGAGGATGCGCGCAAGACCATCGATCGCCTCGACGAACTGGACCTGGTGTCACAGGATCTCGTCATCGGCCAGGTGGGCGAGCTGGAGAAGTTCCAGTGGTTCGTGCGCGCCCACCTGGAGAACTCGGGCGGCGAGCTGGCCAACGCCGGTGAGACCACCGAGAAGGGTGCGGCCGCCAGCGCCAAGGAGAACTCCGCGGTCAAGTGACCCAACCTGCGTCGCACGGGCTCGCCTCCGGATGGGGGCGGGCCCGTTCGTCGTGTCGGGCGGTACCCGCACCGGTGTGACGCCCTGTCGAGATGCGCTGTGCGCGAACGGTTCCGCCTTCGGGGCACCCACGTGCCGGCTGCGGTCTCGGCGTTCCTGGCCCGTGACGGGGCGACGATCGACGGCGTGCCCGTCGTCCTGGCGATTCTAAGAAACCTACGAGGGTTGCAGCTAACCTCGCGTGGCCGCGAGAATGCATTGCCAGACGCTGGAACGTTTCATTCAGCAAACCCCGAAGAAAGCCATGGCGGCGGTGCCTCGTGCGTCACTGCCGTCACCGTGGCCTCGTCGTGCGGCCGAAGGGCTTGCGCGCCAACGCGTCCCGTCCTCGAGATCGCCGGAGCGCCGCCTCGGCCCCGCGCGCACCTGGGCAACCTAGTTAGGTATGACTAAGTTGGCATGCCGCCCGGCCTGTGGCTTATCGTTGCCCCACTCGAGGCGTATGGGTGACAAGGCCCGTCGTTCAGTGCTGCACGCAGGCACGCATACGCCGACGCCGGTCGCCGGGGAGGCAGCCGCGCGCCCGCGTGAAAAGAAGAGGTCAGGTGATAATGGCCCCCAACCCGGTCGGGCTCTACAACCCCGCTCACGAACACGACGCCTGCGGCGTGGCCATGGTCGCCGACATGCACGGTCGACGCAGCCGCGACATCGTCGACAAGGCCATCACCGCCCTGGTCAACCTGGAACACCGCGGCGCCCAAGGCGCCGAACCGAACACCGGTGACGGTGCCGGCATCCTGATCCAGGTACCCGACGAGTTCTTCCGCGCCGTCTGCGCCGACGAGGGGTTCGAGCTGCCCGCGCCGGGCACCTACGCCACCGGCATCGCCTTCCTGCCGCAGTCCTCCCGCGATGCCGCCACGGCGTGCGAGGCCGTCGGCAAGATCGCCGAGGCCGAGGGACTGACCGTGCTGGGCTGGCGTGACGTCCCCATCGACGACTCGTCGTTGGGTGCACTGGCCCGCGACGCCATGCCGACCTTCCGGCAGGTGTTCCTGGGCATGGGCGAGCGCGGCGACGCGGAGTCGTCGAGCGAGCCGGGCATGGAACTGGAGCGCCGCGCCTTCGTGGTGCGCAAGCGCGCCGAGCACGAGCTGGGCACCAAGGGCCCGGGCCAGGACGGCCCCGGTCGGGAGACCGTGTACTTCCCGAGCCTGTCGGGCAAGACGTTCGTCTACAAGGGCATGCTGACCACGCCGCAGCTCAAGGCGTTCTACCTGGATCTGCAGGACGAGCGCATGACCAGCGCGCTGGGCATCGTGCACTCCCGGTTCTCCACCAACACCTTCCCGTCGTGGCCGCTGGCCCACCCGTTCCGGCGCATCGCCCACAACGGCGAGATCAACACCGTCACCGGCAACGAGAACTGGATGCGGGCCCGCGAAGCCCTCATCAAGACCGACGTCTTCGGCACCAAGGGCAACCTCGACAAGGTGGTGCCGATCTGCACCCCCGGCGCCTCGGACACCGCGCGTTTCGACGAGGTCCTCGAACTGCTGCACCTCGGCGGCCGCAGCCTGCCCCACGCCGTGCTGATGATGATCCCCGAGGCGTGGGAACGGCACGAGGCCATGGATCCGGCACGCCGGGCGTTCTACGCCTACCACTCCTCGCTCATGGAGCCGTGGGACGGTCCGGCCTCGGTGTGCTTCACCGACGGCACCGTCATCGGCGCCGTGCTGGACCGCAACGGCCTGCGTCCGTCGCGCATCTGGGTGACCGCCGACGGCCTGGTCGTGATGGCCTCCGAGGCCGGTGTCCTGGATCTCGACCCGGCCACCGTCGTCAAGAAGCTCCGACTGCAACCCGGCCGGATGTTCCTCGTCGACACCGACCAGGGGCGCATCGTCTCCGACGAGGAGATCAAGGCCGACCTCGCCGCCGAGCAGCCCTACCAGAAGTGGCTCGACGAGGGGCAGTTCCACCTCGAAGACCTGCCGCAGGGCGACTACGTCCGCATGCCGCACCACCGGGTGGTGCTGCGCCAGCAGGTGTTCGGCTACACCTACGAGGAACTGAACCTGCTGGTGGCGCCCATGGCGCGCACCGGGGCCGAGGCCCTCGGCTCGATGGGCACCGACACCCCGGTCGCCGTGCTGTCGGCGCGGCCGCGGATGCTCTACGACTACTTCCAGCAGCTGTTCGCGCAGGTGACCAATCCGCCGCTCGACGCGATTCGCGAAGAGGTGGTCACCAGCCTGCAGGGCACCGTCGGACCCGAGGGCGACCTGCTCAACCCGACGCCCGACTCGTGCCGCCAGATCGTGCTCAAGCAGCCCATCCTGCGCAACGCCGAGCTGTCCAAGCTGATCTGCGTCGACCCCGACCACGAGATCCGTGGACACAAGCACGGCCTGCGGGCCGCGGTGATCCGCTGCCTGTACCCGGTGGCCCGCGGCGGCCAAGGGCTCAAGGAGGCGCTGGCCGACGTCCGCGCCAAGGTCTCCCAGGCCCTGCGCGAAGGCGCCCGCATCATCGTGCTGTCCGACCGCGAGTCCAACGAGCAGATGGCACCCATCCCGTCGCTACTGTCCGTCGCCGCCGTGCACCACCACCTGGTGCGGGAACGCACGCGCACCCAAGTCGGTCTGGTGGTGGAGGCCGGCGACGCCCGCGAGGTGCACCACATGGCCGCGCTGGTGGGCTTCGGCGCCGCCGCCGTCAACCCCTACATGGCGTTCGAGTCCATCGAGGACATGGTCGACCGCGGTGTGATCACGGGGATCTCCAGCGACCAGGCCAAGGCCAACTACGTCAAGGCCGCGGGCAAGGGCGTGCTCAAGGTGATGTCCAAGATGGGCATCTCGACGCTGGCGTCCTACACCGGGGCCCAACTGTTCCAGGCCATCGGCGTCAGCCAGGCGGTGCTCGACGAGTACTTCACGGGGCTGCACTGCCCGGTGGGCGGCATCGACCTCGACGACATCGCCGCCGACATCTCCGCGCGGCACGCGCTGGCGTTCCTGGACCGGCCCGACGAGCGGGCCCACCGCGAACTCGAGGTGGGCGGTGAGTACCAGTGGCGCCGCGAGGGCGAGTACCACCTGTTCAACCCCGACACGGTGTTCAAGCTGCAGCACTCCACCCGCACCGGGCAGTACGAGGTGTTCAAGGAGTACACCTCCCTGATCGACGACCAGAGCGAGCGGATGGCCTCGCTGCGCGGTCTGTTGAAGTTCAAAGACGGTGTGCGCGAACCGATCTCGATCGACGAGGTAGAACCCGCCAGCGAGATCGTGAAGCGGTTCTCCACCGGTGCCATGAGCTACGGCTCGATCTCGGCGGAGGCCCACGAAACGCTCGCGATCGCCATGAACCGCCTCGGTGGGCGGTCGAACTCCGGCGAGGGCGGTGAAAGCGTGGCCCGCTTCGACCGCGACGAGAACGGCGACTGGCGGCGCAGTGCCATCAAGCAGGTGGCCTCGGGGCGCTTCGGCGTGACCAGTCACTACCTGACCAACTGCACCGACATCCAGATCAAGATGGCCCAGGGCGCCAAACCCGGTGAGGGCGGCCAACTTCCGGGACACAAGGTGTACCCGTGGGTGGCCGAGGTGCGGCACTCGACGCCCGGCGTCGGGCTGATCTCACCGCCGCCGCACCACGACATCTACTCGATCGAGGACCTGGCGCAGCTGATCCACGATCTGAAGAACGCCAACCCGAGCGCGCGCGTGCACGTGAAGCTGGTCTCCGAGAACGGGGTGGGCACCGTCGCCGCGGGCGTGTCCAAGGCGCACGCCGACGTGGTGCTCATCTCCGGGCACGACGGCGGCACCGGTGCCACGCCGCTGACGTCGATGAAGCACGCCGGTGCGCCGTGGGAGCTGGGCCTGGCCGAGACGCAGCAGACGCTGCTGCTCAACGGGCTTCGCGACCGCATCGTGGTGCAGGTGGACGGCCAGCTCAAGACCGGTCGCGACGTGGTGATCGCCGCCCTGCTCGGCGCCGAGGAGTTCGGCTTCGCCACGGCGCCGCTGGTGGTCTCGGGCTGCATCATGATGCGCGTCTGCCACCTCGACACCTGCCCGGTGGGCGTCGCCACGCAGAACCCGGTGCTGCGCCAGCGCTTCAACGGCAAGCCCGAGTTCGTCGAGAACTTCTTCCTGTTCATCGCCGAAGAGGTCCGGGAACTCATGGCGCAGTTGGGTTTCCGCACCGTCAACGAGATGGTGGGCCAGGTCGGCGCACTCGACGTGACGCAGGCGGCCAAGCACTGGAAGGCCCACAAGCTGGACCTGTCCCCGGTGCTCGTCGCGCCGGAGTCGGCGTTCATGAACCAGGACCTGTACTGCAGTTCGCGGCAGGACCACGGGCTGGACAAGGCGCTCGACCAGCAGCTCATCGCCCAGAGCCGGGAGGCCATCGACGGCGGTGCGCCGGTGCGGTTCCGCACCACCATCGCCAACGTCAACCGCACGGTGGGCACCATGCTGGGCCACGAGGTCACCAAGGCGCACGGTGGGGACGGTCTGGCCGACGGGTCCATCGACATCACGTTCGACGGCTCGGCGGGCAACAGCTTCGGCGCGTTCCTGCCCAAGGGCATCACGTTGCGCGTGTTCGGTGACGCCAACGACTACGTGGGCAAGGGGCTGTCGGGCGGTCGCATCGTGGTGCGGCCCTCC
This sequence comes from Mycobacterium sp. DHQP2018-32-09, assembly GCF_058148405.1. NCBI lineage: Bacteria > Bacillati > Actinomycetota > Actinomycetes > Mycobacteriales > Mycobacteriaceae > Mycobacterium > Mycobacterium sp. DHQP2018-32-09. The sequence goes on from NZ_JBYVYK010000040.1 coordinate 46,906, forward strand.
GAGGGTGCCCCCGCCGACTACGTCGCCGAGGACAACATCATCGCGGGCAACGTCGTGCTGTTCGGCGCCACCAGCGGGCAGGCCTTCCTGCGGGGACAGGTGGGCGAGCGGTTCGCCGTACGCAACTCGGGCGCCCACGCGGTGGTCGAGGGCGTCGGCGACCACGGCTGCGAGTACATGACCGGCGGCAAGGTGGCCATCCTCGGCCCCACGGGACGCAACTTCGCAGCGGGCATGTCGGGTGGCATCGCGTACGTGTACGACCGCGATGCCCGACTGGGGGAGAACCTCAACCCCGACATGGTGGAGTTGGAGACGCTGGACGCCGACGACCTCGACTGGTTGCGCGACATGCTGACCGCGCACGTGGAAGCCACTGATTCCGCTGTAGCCCAGCGGATCCTGAACGACTGGGACGACGAGGTGCGAAACATCGTGAAGGTGATGCCGCGCGACTACAAGCGCGTGCTGAACGCCATCGCCGAGGCCGAACGCAACGGCGCGGACGAGCAGCAGGTTGCCGAGGCGATCATGGCGGCCGCCAATGGCTGATCCACGCGGGTTCCTCAAGCACACCCACCGCGAGACGCCGCAGCGCAGGCCGGTTCCGCTGCGCCTGCAGGACTGGAAGGAAGTCTACGAGGACTTCTCCCACGAGACCCTCCAGACGCAGGCCGCACGGTGCATGGACTGCGGCATCCCGTTCTGCCACAACGGTTGTCCCCTGGGGAACCTCATCCCGGAGTGGAACGACCTGGTGTACCGGGACCGGTGGCGGGACGCCATCGAACGGTTGCACGCCACCAACAACTTCCCGGAGTTCACCGGGCGGCTGTGCCCGGCACCGTGTGAGGCGTCGTGCGTCCTGGGGATCAACCAGGACCCGGTGACGATCAAGCAGGTCGAGGTCGAGATCATCGACAACGCCTTCGACGAGGGCTGGGTGGTGCCCCTACCGCCCGACCGCCTGACGGGCAAGAAGGTCGCCGTCGTCGGTTCGGGGCCCGCAGGCCTGGCCGCGGCCCAGCAGCTGACACGGGCCGGCCACGCCGTCACGGTGTTCGAGCGCGCCGACCGCATCGGCGGTCTGCTGCGTTACGGCATCCCCGAGTTCAAGATGGAGAAGCGCCACATCGACCGCCGGCTGGAGCAGATGGCGGCCGAGGGCACGGCCTTCCGCACCGGTGTCGACGTCGGCGTCGACATCACGGTGGCGCAGCTGCGCCTGAACTACGACGCCGTGGTGCTGGCCGGCGGTGCCACCGCCTGGCGGGATCTGCCGATCCCCGGTCGCGACCTCGAGGGCATCTACCAGGCCATGGAGTTCCTGCCGTGGGCCAACCGCGTGCAGTTGGGCGACGACGTCCTGGGACCCGACGGCGAGCCGCCGATCACCGCCAAGGGCAAGAAGGTCGTGATCATCGGTGGCGGCGACACCGGTGCCGACTGCCTGGGGACGTCGCACCGCCAGGGTGCGGCGAGCATCCACCAGTTCGAGATCATGCCGCGGCCCCCGGAGACCCGCGCCGAGTCCACCCCGTGGCCCACGTACCCGCTGATGTACCGGGTGTCGTCGGCGCACGAAGAGGGCGGCGAGCGCGTCTTCTCGGTGAACACCGAGGAGTTCGTCGGCAAGGACGGTCACGTCACCGCGCTGAAGGTGCACGAGGTCGAGATGAAGGGCGGCAAGTTCGAGAAGGTGGAGGGTTCGGACTTCGAACTCGAGGCCGATCTGGTGCTGCTCGCCATGGGCTTCGTGGGCCCGCAGCAGGAGGGCCTGCTGGAGAAGCTCCGGGTGGAGCTGACCGATCGTGGCAACGTCAAGCGCGACAAGGACTTCCAGTCGTCGGTGCCGGGCGTGTTCGTCGCGGGCGACATGGGACGCGGGCAGTCGCTGATCGTGTGGGCCATTGCAGAGGGGCGGGCCGCGGCGGCGGGTGTGGATCGGTACCTGATGGGGCAGTCGGCGTTGCCGGCGCCGATCAAGCCGACCGCCGCTCCCCAGCGATGAGCGCTTACGCGAAGAGCGGATCTGCTTGAGCGATGAGCGCTTGCGCGAAGAGCGGATCTGCTTGAGCGATGAGCGCTTGCGCGAAGAGCGGATCTGCTTGAGCGATGAGCGCTTGCGCGAAGGGCAGAACTGCTTGAGCGATGAGCGCTTGCGCGAAGAGCGGATGGCTCGTGTGAGCGCGTGCGCTGGCGGCGGGTTCGCCCGTCCGCCGGCGGTCGTCGTCGGCCCGTTCTGAGTCACACCAGTCACATCTGCCACACCAAAAACATCAGATTTTTGTTCGGCGCGCCGCTCGGTGTTAGCCACGTCACAGGTGTCTAATGGTCGCGCGGGGGTCTTGCGACAGTTTGGCCCCACGGTGCAACCATGCCGACCCAGGAGTGAACACCGTGCACAACTACCCGCTGTCCCGAACGAGGATGAGCCGTATTGCCTGGTCGATGCTGCGTCATCCGATGAAGCGGCGGGACTTTCCCGCCAAGCACGAACGCCTGATCACACCCGCCGAACTGCTCCGGTACGGCTACTGACCCGAGCCCTGCCTGACGGCGGCGCAGATTTGCCGCCGTCAGGACGTCCGGTTAGACGCCGGAATCGCGGATGGTCTCCGCCAGGGGTTCGAGCACCTTCACGTCGTACGGCGGCGGTAGGTAGATGATCGCGAGGTCCAACCCGGCCTCGCCGAGCGCCGCCGCCTCGGCGACCACCTTGGCGTAGTCGCGATCCTCGCCCAGGCGCACGTGCGCCGAGGTCATGATCTCCTCGGGGTCGCGGCCGATGTCGGCGCAGTGCCCGTCCAGTACGCCCCGCAACCGGGCGAACTCCTCCGGCGGTCCGCCGACGAAGTTCCAGTGCTGGGCGTACTTGGCGGTGATGCGCAGCGTGCGCTTCTCGCCGCTGCCGCCGATGCAGATGGGCGGGTGGGGCTGCTGCGGTCCCTTGGGCTCGTTGCGGGCGTCCTTGAGCTGGTAGAACTTTCCGTCGAACGTCGTGGTCTCCTGGGTGAGCAGTCCGGTGAGCACCTCGCAGGCCTCCTCGAAGCGGTCGAACCGCTCCCTGATGGAACCCAGTTCGATGCCGTAGGCGCCCGACTCCTCCTCGTTCCAGCCCGCGCCGATGCCGAGTTCGAGCCGGCCGTTGGACACGATGTCCAAGGCCGACGCCATGTTGGCCAGCACCGCCGGATGGCGGTAGTGGATGCCGGTGACCAGCACGCCCACCCGGAGGCGTTTCGTGGCCTGCGCCAGTGCCGTCAGCGTGATCCAGCCCTCGAGGCAGGGGCCGGTCGAGTCGGAGAAGATCGGATAGAAGTGGTCGAAGGTCCACCCGGACTCGAAGACGTCGATGTCGTCGGCAACCTGCCAGACCGACAGCATGTCGTCCCAGGTGGTGTTCTGCGGTGAGGTCTTGAACGCGAATCGCACTCTTGCGAGCGTAGCCCGCATGGTTCGTCGCGGCGAGGGGACCGAGCCGGGGCACACTAGGACCATGGACCCCGAGACCATGGACCCCGCGACCATGGACCCCGCCGCAGCGCTGCGTGAGATCGCGTTCTACAAGGACCGCGCCCGGGAGGACTCCCGCCGGGTGATGGCCTACCGCAAGGCCGCCGACGTCGTCGACCGCCTCGACGACGCCCAGCGGGCGGCGCACGGCAAGGCCAACAGCTGGAAGTCGCTGCCCGGCATCGGGGACAAGACCGCCGCCGTCATCGCGCAGGCGTGGGCCGGTCGCGACCCCGACGTCCTCGTGGAATACCGCTCCGCGGCAGGCGATCTCGGCGGGGGAGCCGTGCGGGCCGCGCTCAAGGGCGATCTCCACGTGCACTCCGACTGGTCCGACGGCTCGGCCCCCATCCCGGAGATGATGGCCACCGCACAGCGCCTCGGACACGAATACTGCGCACTCACCGACCACTCGCCGCGGTTGACGGTGGCCAACGGGCTGTCCCCCGACCGGCTGCGGCGCCAACTCGACGTCATCGACGAACTGCGAGAGCGGTTCTCGCCGATGCGCATCCTCACCGGAATCGAGGTCGACATCCTCGACGACGGATCGCTGGACCAGGAGCGCGAGTTGCTCGAACGACTCGACGTCGTGGTCGCGAGCGTGCACTCCAAGCTGAAGATGGACGCCTCGGCCATGACGCGGCGCATGGTGCGGGCCGTGGGCGATCCGCTCGTCACGGTGCTCGGGCACTGCACGGGACGCCTGGTGGAAGGCGCCCGCGGCACGCGGCCCGAGTCGGCATTCGACGCCGAGAAGGTGTTCACGGCGTGCCGCGATCACCGCACCGCCGTCGAGATCAACTCCCGCCCCGAGCGTCGCGATCCGCCGACGCGCCTGCTGGCGCTGGCGTTGGAGATCGGCTGCCACTTCTCGATCGACACCGACGCCCACGCCCCTGGCCAGTTGGACTTCCTGGGCTACGGCGCACAGCGCGCACTCGACAACGACGTGCCGGTGGAGCGGATCATCAATACCTGGCCGGTCGACGAACTGCTGGGATGGGCCGCCTGACGCGGCCATGCCTGATGGAATGACCCCATGGACGCGCTCGGCATCGACACCAGGGTCACCATCCTGCTGGCGGGACTGATCTTCCTGTGGGCCCTGCTGCTCGGCGTCTGGAAGTACCGGCAGATGGCGACGTCGGAGAACCACCTCGCCCACCCCTATGTCGACATCGCGCACCGCGCCGCGCTGCTCTACGCGTTCGCGACCATGCTGCTGGCGGTGTTCGTCGAGCTGAGCGCTTGGCCCACCTGGGTCAACCTGACGGCCATGCTCGTGGTGGTGGCCTTCTTCGTGCTGGCCATCGCCATCTACGTGCGCCACGGGATGGCGCGCGACACCACCAACCAGTTCGCGGACGCGACCACCACCGTGCACGCGGGCACCATCCTGCTGGCGGTGGCCGAGATCGCCGGGTTCGCCGTGCTGCTGGCCGGATTCGTGGCGGCGCAGTTCCCCTAGTTGTCACGACACCTCGTTGTCAGTACACCTAGTCGAGGGACCCGGTCGTACTGACGCCTAGTCCGGCAGCATCGGCATCTCCAGCCCGGGATCGCGCCCCAGCAGCACGCCGCGCGTCACCGCCGCGGTGCCGTATCGGGTGCGGATCTGGTCCACCGCGGCGTCGACGGCGCCGGTGTCCACCCGAGGTGGGAACGGCAGCTCCAGCTGGGCGGCGCCGTCGCGGTCGATGTTGGACACCGCGAAGCCCACCAGCGTCAGGCCGCGCGCGGCGATCAACGGCGCTGCCGCGTCCACCAACGACCGCGCCGCATGGAGCACCTCGTCGGTGGCGGCCGTGGCCCGGGGAAGCGTGTGGGAGCGGGTGACCCGGCTGAAGTCGTCGAACCGCAGCCGCAGCACCACCGTGCGGCCGGTGCGGTGGGCGGCTCGCATCCGTCGGGTGATGCGATCCACCAGGTTGACCACGACCGCATCGATCTCCTTGGCGGACATCGTATTTCCGGCACGGCCCAGCGCGCGCTGGGCGCCCACCGATCGGCGCCGCGTGCCCGCCACCACCCGCCTGCGGTCGACGTTGTGCGACAGCGCGAACAGTTGTCGGCCCATGCCGGGCCCGACGAGGGAACCCAGGGTCGACTCGGACAGTTCCGCCACGTCGGCCACGGTGTGGATGCCCGCGGCGTTGAGCTTGGCGGCCGTCTTGGCGCCCACGCCCCACAGGCGACGGACCGGGAGGGGATGCAGGAACGCGAGTTCGCGATCGGGTGGCACCAGGAGCAGGCCGTCGGGCTTGGCCTCTTGGCTGGCCACCTTGGCGAGGAACTTGGTGCGGGCGATGCCCACCGTGATGGGCAGGCCCACCTCGTCGCGGACGCGCTCGCGCAGGCGCGCGGCGATCCGCACCGGAGTCCCCGACACCCGTTCGAGGCCCCCGACGTCCAGGAACGCCTCGTCGACCGACAGCGGCTCCACCAGGGGAGTGGTGTCGCGGAAGACCTCGAACACCGCGCCACTGGCCTGCGAGTACGCCGACATCCGGGGAGGCACGACGATGGCGTGGGGACACAGCGCCCGCGCCTGCCCGCCCCCCATCGCCGTGCGGACGCCGTACGCCTTCGCCTCGTAACTGGCGGCCAGCACCACGCCGCCGCCCACGATCACGGGCTTGCCGCGCAGCGCCGGATCGTCACGCTGCTCGACCGAGGCGTAGAACGAGTCGAGGTCGGCGTGCAGGATGCTGGCACCGGACACGAACACATGTTCGCATGACGCCCCGACACCCGCGTCCGAACGAGCGGCTACCGGCCGCCGTAGATGCTGCTGGTCCAGATGTGCACCAGCGTGTCGAGCACGGCCTCGTCGGGCACCGCGGGCTGCAGGCCAGACCAGCTCGACAACATGATCTTCTCGTTGAGCAGGTTCAACGCGGTGGAGAGGTCGCGCGCCGGAATGGTCACCGGCGCGACGCCGCGAGACCGCTCGAACTCGATGACGGCCTCGGTGTGCTCGACCCACTTCTGCATGAACCGCGACCACAGCTCGGCGATGTCGGCGTTGGTGCGGGCCAGGTTGGCCGCCAGCGACACCGCCCGATGGGCCCCGAACGTCTCGACGAACACCCGGATGCCCTCGCGCCAGAGCAGGTGCGTGGGTTCGGTGGGCGGCGCGGAGTCGAGCGCCTCGAGCGCGGCGTCGGCCTCCAGCACCACGCGCTCGAACAGCGTCAGCAGCACGGCCTCCTTCGACGGGAAGTAGAAGTAGAACGTGGGCCGCGACAGGCCGGCGCCCTTGGCGAGGTCGTCGACCGACACGTCGGCCAACCCGCGCTCGGCGAGTAGGCGCTCGGCGGTCTCGAGGATCGCCTGTTCGCGATCGTCACCGGAGGGGCGGGCGGAGCGACGGCCGCGGCTGGGGCGGGTGGGACTGGTAGCGCTCACGGGTAGTCACTTTACGCCATGTCGAAATGCTCGACACACCGTTGACCTATTCAACACGACGTTGATAACCTGTCGGCATGACCGAACACCTCGACGTCCTGATCATCGGCGCCGGCATCTCCGGCGTCAGTGCCGCATGGCACCTGCAGGACCGCAGCCCCTCGAAGAGTTACGCGATCCTCGAGCGCCGCGAGAACCTCGGCGGCACCTGGGACTTGTTCAAGTATCCCGGCATCCGGTCCGACTCCGACATGTTCACCCTCGGCTTCCGCTTCAAGCCGTGGCGCTCGTCGAAGCTGATCGCCGAGGGACCCGACATCCTCTCCTACGTCAAGGAGGCAGCGTCGGAGAACGGCATCGACCGCAAGATCCGCTTCGGGCACCGCGTCGTCGCCGCCGACTGGTCCGATGCCGACAACCGGTGGACGGTGACCTACGAGCACGACGGCACGCAGGGCACGCTCACCTGCTCCTTCCTGTGGGCCTGCAGCGGCTACTACGACTACGACAAGGGGTACTCGCCCGACTTCCCCGGAGCCTCGGACTTCGGCGGCACCATCGTGCACCCGCAGCACTGGCCCGAGGACCTGGACTACGCAGGCAAGAAGATCGTCGTGATCGGCAGTGGTGCCACCGCCGTCACGCTGATCCCCGCCCTCATCGACAACGGCGCCGGGCACGTGACCATGCTGCAGCGCACGCCCACCTACATCGGCTCGCTGCCCGACGTCGACCCGTTCGCGGAGAAGACCAACAAGTACCTGCCCGCCAACGTCGCGCACTTCCTCAACAGGTGGAAGGCCATCGCCTACTCCACCGGGCAGTACCAGGTGGCCCGCCGCTTCCCCAACGTGTTCAAGAAGGCCCTGCGCGAGATGGCCACGCGCCGCCTGCCCGAGGGCTTCGACTACGACAAGCACTTCGTGCCGAACTACAAGCCGTGGGATCAGCGAGTCTGCCTGGCCCCCAACGGCGACATCTTCAAGAAGATCCGTCAGGGCACCGCCGACGTGGTCACCGACACCATCGAGCGATTCGACGCCACCGGGATCCAGCTGACGTCGGGCAAGCACCTCGACGCCGACATCATCATCACCGCAACGGGTTTGAACATGCAGCTGTTGGGAGGCGTCAAGCCCAGCCGCAACGGCGAGCCGATCGATCCCACCGCGACCATGACCTACAAGGGCCTCATGCTCTCCGGCGTGCCGAACTTCGCGATCACGTTCGGATACACCAACGCGTCGTGGACGCTCAAGGCCGACCTGGTGTCCGAGTTCGTCTGCCGCGTGCTGAACTACATGGACGAGAACGGCTTCGACACCGTACAGCCCGAGCATCCGGGCACCGAGATCTCCGAACAGCCGTTCATGGACTTCTCGCCCGGGTACTTCCAGCGCGCCATGCACCTGCTGCCCAAGTCCGGCGACAAGGCGCCCTGGCGCCTGCGGCAGAACTACTTCCTGGATCTGCGCCTGATCCGACAGGGCAAGGTCAACGAGGAGTCACTGCACTTCACCAAGCACCGGGTGCCGGCCAAGGTCTGATTCCCCCACCACCAGACACGAATGTGCGCGACACCCAGGGTGTCGCGCACATTCGTGTCTGCTCGCGCTAGGCGGGGGCGGCGACGACGACGATCCCGTCCTCGTCGCAGTACGCGATCTCACCGGGATGGAACGTCACGCCGCCGAAGCACACCGGGACGTCGCGTTCACCCGCCCCGGTCTTGGTGCTCTTGTGCGGGTTGCTCCCGAGCGCCTTGATGCCGATGTCCAGTGTCCGCAGCGTGGCCACGTCGCGGACCGCCCCGTGCACCACGATGCCCGCCCACCCGTTGTCCCTGCCAAGGGCCGCAATGAGATCGCCGACCAGAGCGGTGTGCACCGATCCCGCGCCGTCGACCACCAGTACGCCGCCGTCGCTGGGTTCGGACAGGACTGACTTCAGCAGCGCGTTGTCCTGGAAGCACCGCACGGTCGTGATGGGACCCGCGAACGTCGACACCCCGCCGAAGGTGCGCAGTTGCACGTCGCAGCTGCGGACGTCGGGGTAGAGGTCGTCGACGAGATCGGCTGTCGGACGCGCTTCGATGGTCACCGGTCGATGTTAGCGAGCTACCCGTGCTCCTCAGTCCTGCGAGTGCCTGCGCACCAGCAGCACGACGAGCACCGCCAGCACCCCCGCGACCACCGCGGCGACGACGGGTGATACCTCGAATCGATTGCGTCGCCTTGCGCGGCGGCCATGTCAGCGAGTTTGGGACTCATGAGCGACGCTCCCAGAATGCCGGTCCGACGGGTTCGATGAAGTCGCCGTTGGCGACCA
>NZ_JBYVYK010000041.1:0-54261 GCF_058148405.1 Mycobacterium sp. DHQP2018-32-09
GCCGCGGCCGCCCACGCGCGGGCGACCGCCAGCGGATGCACGGCGTCGTCGGTGGCGGCCGCCAGCCCCAGCGGCACCGCGAGCCCCGCGAGTTCGTCGGTCGTCGGCGCGGTGTAGGCGGCGGCCTGCGCCATCGCGTCGGCCAGTCCTGGGCCCAGCCCGGTCCACGATCGCGTGAGCTCGTCGGCCAGCCACCGGGGGCTCGACGCCCGCATGCTCGCGATGGTCGCCGCCAACCCGTCGGTGCGCAGCACCCCGGCGGTGTGAGTGGCGGCGTGAGCCGCGGGCGCCCCCGCGGGCGGCCCGGACCACGCCGGCAGGGCGGCGAGCACGCCGAGGGCGCTCCCGGGGTGTCGCAGCGCCCACTCGGCGGCCACCGCGGCGCCGATCGAGATGCCGCCGACGACGATGGTGCCCGCCCGCGCGGCGACGTCGAGTGCCTCCCGGTAGCCCTGGATCAACCGGCCGGGTTCCGGTACCGGTGTCACCACGGAGGCGCCCAGGGCGTGCAGTGTGGGGGAGAACACACGGGCGACGTAATCGTCGTCGGATCCGGTGCCCGGCAGGAGAACCGCCGTGGTTCCACGCAGATTCAGTGGCATCCGACGATCGTGCCGCGTTTGGTGGCGCCATGCGTCGGCAACACCCCATGGGCGTCGTGGCATCTCGCAACGAAGAGGTCTACCGTGGCGTGGGTTGGGGCGGGTCCACGGTGGATCCGCCGAAGCGGTCAGGAGAGACCATGGCTACGGCCGAAGGTTATCTGCGTCGTCTCACCCGTCGGTTGACGGAGGACCCAGAGCAACTCGACGTCGAGGAACTGAGCGACGAGGCGGCCCAGACCGGCGCGCAGCGCGCGATCGACTGTCATCGCGGTCAAGAAGTGACGATGGTGGGCACGCTGCGGTGCGTGGAGACGGCCGCGAAGGGCTGCGCGGGCGGTGTCCGCGCGGAACTGTTCGACGGCACCGACTCGGTCATGCTGGTGTGGTTGGGGCAACGACGCATTCCCGGCATCGAATCGGGTCGCACGCTGCGGGTGCACGGCAGGCTCGGCACCCTCGAGAACGGTGACAAGGCGATCTACAACCCGCACTACGAGATCCAGAAGTGACCCGTCCCGACGACGGGACCCAGCAATCCGACGGCGCCGGCACCGAGGCAGCGGGCGGTGCCGACGCAGCAACCCCCGCGAGCAAGCTCGACCCGCAGGCCGTGCTGGCCCAGATGGGCGGCATCAGCGGGCTGATCTACTCCTCGCTCCCGGTGCTGGTGTTCGTGCCGGTGTCCTCGTTCTTCGGCCTGGTCGCTGCGATCTACTCGGCCCTGGGGGTCGCCACGGCGATCCTGCTGTGGCGGCTGTTCCGCCGCGATTCGGTGCAACCGGCCATCTCGGGGTTCTTCGCCGTGGGCGTCAGCGCGCTGATCGCCTACGTGGTCGGTGAGTCCAAGGGCTACTTCCTGCTCGGCATCTGGTCGTCGCTGGTCTATGCGGGCGTGTTCACGCTGTCGGTCGTCGTGCGGCGGCCGCTGGTGGGCTATGCCTGGGGGTGGGTCAACGAGAAGAACCGTGGGTGGCGCGACGTGCGCTCGGCCGTGCTCGCGTTCGACGTCGCCACGCTGGTCTGGGCCGCGGTGTTCGCCGCGCGCTTCGTGGTGCAGAACCGGTTGTACGACGAGGACCAGACCGGTCTGCTCGGCGTCGCCCGCATCGCGATGGGGTGGCCGCTGACCGCGGTGGCCGCGCTGGTCACCTATCTCGCCATCCGCAAGGCGCAGCAGGCGCTGCGGGACCGCGACCCCGACTCCGGTGATGGCCACGCGACCGCCACGGCGACCACCGACTGACGGGCCCGCCGTCGACCGCACGGTGATCGCCGTGGCGATCCTGGCGTCGTTCGTGGCCTTCCTCGACGGTTCGGTGGTCAACCTGGCGTTGCCCGCGATGGCCGTCGACCTGGGCGGCGGCGTCACGCTGCAGCAGTGGGTCGTCGACGGCTACCTGCTGACGCTGGGGGCGCTCATCCTGGTCGCGGGTGCCATCTCCGACGAGTACGGCAGGTTGCGGGTGCTGCGATTCGGGGTGCTGCTCTTCGCGCTGGCGTCGGTGCTGTGCGCGGTGGCGCCGACCGGTTGGCTGCTGGTGGCGGCGCGCTGCCTGCAGGGCATCGGTGCGGCGTTCCTTGTACCGAGTTCGTTGGCGTTGCTCAACGCCCGGTTCTCCGGTGCGGCGCGGGCCGGCGCCATCGGAACGTGGACCGCGTGGACGGGTACCGCGTTCGTGGTCGGCCCGCCGCTGGGCGGCGTGCTGGTCGACGTGCTCGATTGGCGCTGGGTGTTCGGCATCAACGTGGTGCCGCTGGCGGCCACGCTGGTGCTGATCGCGCGGTTGCCCGCCGAGGCAGGTCGCCCCGGCGAGCACCGGCGCATCGACGTCGTCGGCGCCGCGCTGGGGGCGGTCGGGCTGGCGGGCACGGTGTTCGCGCTCATCGAGCAGCAGCGGCTGGGGCCGACGCACCCGGTGGTGTGGGTGACGGCGCTGGTGGGGGTGGTGTGCCTGGTGGCGTTCCCGTGGTGGGAGACCCGGGTGACCCATCCGATGATGCCGCCCGCATTGTTCGCGGTGCGCAACTTCGCGGTCGGCAATCTCGCGACGGTGTTCCTGTACGCCGCGGTGTCGTTGGGCACCCTGGTCGTCGCCCTGTTCTTGCAGGAGGTGGCCGGGATGTCGGCGGCGCAGGCCGGGCTGGCCACGCTGCCGCTGCCGGTGCTGTCGTTCCTGCTGGCGCGGCGGTTCGGCACGCTCGCGGGCACCTACGGTCCGCGGTGGTTCATGGCGGTGGGTCCGCTGGTCGCCGCGATCGGGTTCCTGCTGCTGCGTACGGTCGCCGAGCCGGTCGACTTCTGGACCCGGGTGCTGCCCGGTCTGGTGGTGTTCGGTCTGGGGCTCACGATCACGGTCTCGCCGCTGACGGCGGCGGTGCTGTCGGCCGTCGACGAACGTCAGAGCGGCATCGGGTCGGCGGTCAACAACGCGACGTCGCGGGTTGCCGGGCTGATCGCGATCGCGTTCATGGGGATGCTGGTGGGCGGGGCGGTCGACGTCGACGGCTTCCGGCGCGTCGCGACCGTGGTGGCCGTGCTGTTCGCGCTCGCCGGGCTGGTGTCGGCGGTGGGGATCCGCAACACCGGCATTCCGTCCGTGGCCTCCGACGCGACGGCCCGCTGCCACGATCGGGCGTCCCCGCCCCCGGCGCCGGTGTCGGTCTCGAAGCGCCGCGGGTCGCGTTAGCGGCTCACTCGGTGCGCAGCACGAGGCTGCGCAGCTGCTCCTCGACCTCGGCCACCGCGACGAACAGCAGCTCGTCGCCGCCTTCGAGCGGTTCGTCGTCCTCGGGCACGATGACGCGGGAGCCGCGCAGGATGGTCACCAGCGACGCGTCGCGCGGCAGTTCGAGCCGCTTGACGGCCTTGCCGCCCCACGGGGTGTCGTCGGGCAGGGTGATCTCGACGAGGTTGGCCTGGCCCTTGCGGAAGCTCATCAACCGCACCAGGTCGCCGACCGAGACGGCCTCCTCGACGAGGGAGGCGAGCATGCGGGGCGTGGACACGGCGACGTCGATGCCCCAGTTCTCGTCGAACAGCCACTCGTTGCGCGGGTCGTTGACGCGGGCCACGACGCGCGGGACGGCGAACTCGGTCTTGGCCAGCAGGCTCAGCACGACGTTCGCCTTGTCGTCGCCGGTGGCGGCGATCACGACGTCGAATTCCTGGAGCTTGACCGCCTCGAGCAGGCTCAGTTCGCAGGCGTCGCCGAGGCGCCAGCGGGCGGCGGGGATGGCGTCGACGTCGACGTGTTCGGGGTTGCGTTCGAGCAGCGTGACGTCGTGCGAGTCGACGAGTTCGCGTGCGATGGACCGGCCCACGGCGCCGGCTCCGGCGATGGCGACCTTCACGGGACCCTCCTCACTGGTCGTCGTCGACGTCTTCGGCGGGCGGCAGGGCCGAGATCGCCATGGCCTCGGCGACGTGGCCGCTGACGGCTGCCAGGTACACCTGGTCGCCGGCCTGGATCACGGTCTTCTTGTCGGGCAGCAGCCCGCTGCCGAACCGGATGAGGAACGCGACGCGCCCGCCGGTCGCGGTCTCCAGCGCGGTCACGCGGTGACCCGCCCACTCCTCGTGCAGCGGCAGTTCGGCGACGCCGACGTTGCCGGACGGGTCCCGCCACTTGGTGGTCTCGGTCTCGCGGGTGAGCACGTTGAGCAGTCGGTCGGTGGTCCAGGGCACGGTGGCCACGGTGGGGATGCCGAGGCGCTCGTACACGGCGGCGCGCTTGGCGTCGTAGATGCGGGCGACGACGCGCTCCACGCCGAACGTCTCGCGGGCGACACGCGCGGAGATGATGTTGGAGTTGTCGCCGGAGGAGACGGCGGCGAAGGCGCCTGCCTCCTCGATGCCGGCGCGGATCAGCACGTCCCGATCGAACCCCATGCCCAGCACGCGTTCGCCCGGGAACTCGGGCGAGAGCCGGTGGAAGGCGGTGCCATCTCGGTCGATGACGGCGACCTCGTGGCCGATGCGCGCCAGTCCGTCGGCCAGCGACGCGCCCACGCGGCCGCATCCCATCACCACAACACGCACGTGCGGGTCCTTCCTGCGGAGTCGAAACAGATGGCTCGATCCACCCTGCGCACGACGAACGGTACAGCCATGCGGACGCGCGCGAGGGTTGGGCATACCCTTGGCACTCGTGTCCAAGCTCGCGACCGTCACTCGCCGACTGGTGCTCGGTACGCCGTTCCGCAGTGACAAGCTCGCACACACGCTGCTGCCCAAGCGCATCGCGTTGCCGGTGTTCGCCTCCGATGCGCTGTCGTCGGTGGCCTACGCGCCCGAGGAGATCTTCCTCGTGCTGTCGGTGGCGGGCCTGACGGCGTATTCGCTGACGCCGTGGATCGGCCTGGCCGTGGCGGCCGTGATGCTCGTCGTGATCGCCAGTTATCGGCAGAACGTGCACGCCTACCCCTCCGGCGGTGGCGACTACGAGGTGGTCACCACCAACTTGGGCCCGACCGCGGGCCTGACGGTGGCCAGTGCGCTGATGGTGGACTACGTGCTGACCGTCGCGGTGTCGATGGCGTCGGCGATGTCGAACATCGGGTCGGCGGTGCCGTTCATCGCCCAGCACAAGGTGCTGTTCGCGGTGGCGGCGATCGTGATCCTGGCGGCGCTGAACCTGCGCGGCATCCGGGAGTCCGGGACGGCGTTCGCCGTACCCACCTACGCGTTCATGGTCGGCATGTTCATCATGCTGTTCTGGGGGTTGTTCCAGATCTTCGTGCTGGGGCACCCGCTGCGGGCCGAGTCGGCCGGATTCGAGCTGCGGGCCGAGAACAGCGATCTGATGGCGTTCGCCATGGTGTTCCTGGTGGCCAGGGCCTTCTCGTCGGGGTGTGCGGCGCTCACCGGCGTCGAGGCCATCAGCAACGGCGTGCCGGCGTTCCGCAAGCCGAAGTCGCGCAACGCGGCGACGACGCTGCTGTTGCTGGGCGGCATCGCGATCACGTTGTTCATGGGCATCATCCTGCTGGCCAAGGAAACCGGCGTGAAGATCGCCGAGCACCCCGGCGAGCAGCTCATCGGGGCACCCGCGAACTACCACCAGAAGACGCTGATCGCGCAGCTGGCCGACGCGGTGTTCCACGACTTCCCCCTGGGCCTGTTCCTCATCGCCGGCGTCACGGCGCTGATCCTGGTGCTGGCCGCCAACACCGCGTTCAACGGCTTCCCGGTACTGGGGTCGATCCTGGCGCAGGACAGCTTCCTGCCTCATCAGCTGCGCACGCGTGGCGACCGGTTGGCGTTCTCCAACGGCATCCTGTTCTTGGCGGCGGCGGCCATCGCCTTCATCGTCGCGTTCCAGGCCGAGGTCACCGCGCTCATCCAGCTCTACATCGTGGGCGTGTTCGTGTCGTTCACGCTCAGCCAGATCGGCATGGTGCGGCACTGGACGCGCCTGCTGCGGGTGGAGACCGATGCCGGTGAGCGGGCCCGGATGCATCGTTCGCGGGTGATCAACACCATCGGCTGCGTGTGCACGGCGTCGGTGCTGCTGGTGGTCATCGTGACCAAGTTCCTGGCCGGCGCCTGGATCGCGATCCTGGCGATGGGCGCGCTGTTCGTGATCATGAAGATGATTCACCGGCACTACGCGAGCGTGCGCCGCGAACTGGCCAAGGCCGACGCGGATCTGGGCGACGACGTGGTGCTGCCCAGCCGCAACCACGCCATCGTGCTGGTGTCGAGTGTCGCGCTGCCCACCAAGCGGGCGCTGGCGTACGCCCGCGCGACGCGGCCGGATCAGCTGGAGGCCATCCACGTCAGCATCGACGACGCCGAGGCGCGCGAACTCAAGACGCGGTGGGAGGAATCGGACTTTCCGTTGCCGCTCAAGGTGATCGCCTCGCCGTACCGCGACATCACCCGTCCGGTGCTGGACTACGTCAAGCGCATCACCAGGGACGCGCCGCGCACCGTGGTGACGATCTTCATCCCCGAGTACGTCGTGGGGCACTGGTGGGAGCAGGTGCTGCACAACCAGAGCGCGCTGCGGCTCAAGGGCAGGCTGCTGTTCGAACCGCAGGTCATGGTGACGTCGGTGCCGTATCAGCTGAATTCGTCGGAGCGGCTGAAGGACCTGGCGCCGAAGTCAGCGCCCGGCGACGCGCGGCGGGGGTTCCTCGATTGAGCGGGCTCCTCGAGCTGACGGTCGGCCCACCCGCCAACGGCGGCAGCTGCGTCGCACGCCACGACGGCCGAGTGGTGTTCGTGCGCGGGGCGCTGCCGGGTGAGCGGGTACGCGCCGCGGTCACCGACGAACGGGCCAAGCACTGGCATGCCACCGCCGTCGAGGTGCTCGACGCGTCACCGGATCGCATCGATTCGCTGTGTCCGATTGCGGCAGAACACCATTCGGGGTGTTGCGACCTGGCCTTCGTCGCGCCGGAGGCGGCGCGCCGTCTCAAGGGCGAGGTGGTGGCCAACCAACTGGGCCGGCTCGGCGGTTTCGCCTGGTCCGGGGCCGCCGAGGCGCTCGACGAGGACGTGCTGGGGTGGCGCACCCGGGTGCGCCTGGACACCGGGTCCGACGGGAGGGCGGGATTCCACCGCTATCACAGCGCGGAGTTGGTCACCGACCTGCGGTGTGCCCAGCTGCCCGCGGGCATGCTCGACGGTCTCGACGACGTCCGGTGGCAGGCTGGGGCCCAGGTGCACGTGGCCGTCGACGACGACGGCGCCCGGCACGTCGTGCGCACGGGCCCGGAGAAGGGGCCGCACGCCACGGAGGTGGTCGAGGGGCAGTACGAGGCCACCCAGCGTGTGGGGGAGCGGGCGTGGCACGTGCCGGTCACCGCCTTCTGGCAGGCGCATCGGCGAGCGGCGGTGGCGTACAGCGCGCTGGTCGGGCAGTACGCGGCGGCCGAGCCGGGGATGACCGCGTGGGACTTGTACGGTGGCGCAGGGGTTTTCGCGGCGGTGCTGGCCGAGGCGGTCGGCGAGACCGGGCAGGTGGTGAGCGTCGACACGTCCAGGGCGGCGGCGCGTGCCGCCCGGGCCACGTTGGCGGACCTCCCGTGGGTGCGCGTGCAGACCGACTCGGTGCGCCGGGCGCTGTCCGCGCGCCGCGATCCCGCCGACGTCGCGGTGCTCGATCCGCCGCGCACGGGGGCGGGTCGCGACGTCGTCGACCTGCTGGCCGCGGCGGGAGTACCCAGGATCGTCCACATCGGTTGTGAGGCGGCGTCATTCGCGCGCGACGTGGGGCTCTATCTGGGGCACGGCTACCGGGTGGAGACGGTGCGGGTGTTCGACTCGTTCCCCCTGACCCACCACGTGGAGTGCGTGGCGGTGCTGCAGCGCGCCTAGCCCGTCGATGTTCGTCCCGGGACGCGCCGCCGGTGGGCATACTGCATGGCGTGAGCGTGGACGAACTGGACCGCAGGATCATCGGCGCGTTGCAGGTGGACGGGCGGGCGTCGTGGCGGCGCATCGCCGAGGTGCTCGACGTGCCGTTCTCCACCGTCATCAGGCGCGGCTCGGCGCTGCTCGCCTCGGGCGCGGTGCGCGTGATCGCGCTGCCCGGGCAGATGCAGACCGCGATCATCGAAGTGAGCACGGTGCCACAGCGTTTCGAGGACGTGGCCCGCGCGCTGGCCCAGCGCGCGGACACCGTGTTCGTGTTCGCGCTGAGCGCGCCGGCGCGCATCATCATCGAGGAGCAGCACGTCGACGACGACGCCCTGGCCAGGACGGTGCTCGACGAGTTGCCCGCCATCGACGGCGTCACCGGCGTCACGGCGGCGCCGATCCTGGCCTACTACCGCACGCTCACCACGTGGATGCCGGGGCTCATCACGCCGGCGGAGGTGGCCGCCCTGAAGCCGGGCTTCGGCACCGTCGCGGCGACGGGGACGCCCATCACCTCCGAGGCCGATCGCGACGTCTACGAGGTGCTCGCCGGCGATGGCCGGGCAGGCATCGCCGACATCGCGGCGCGCGTCGGGCAGTCCGAGGCGGCGGTGCGTCGTCGGGTCGCGGCCATGGTGGGCAGCAAGGTCGACGTGCGGGCGCTGGTCGCCCCGCGCACCTTGGGTCTGAACGTCGCGGCGATCTGCTGGATCCGCGTGGCTCCGAACGCCGTCGACGCCGTCGCCGAGCAGGTGCTGGAGTCGCCGCTGGTGCGGTATGCGGCGATGACCATGGGCGATCACCAGTTGATCGTCGACGTCGCGGTGCCCACGCTGCAGGACCTGCGGTCGTTCCTCACCCAGCAGCCGTGGGCGAGCGCGGTGGAGTCGATCCGCACGTCGCCGGTGTTGGCGGCCTACAAGCGCAGCGGGGTGGTCACTGCCGAGCGCTAGCGCGTCTGCGTCAATGGTTCATCTAGCGCGTAAGTGGCCACACAATGAACTGAAATCTCCTCCAAAGTGTTCACAATGACTCATCTCGGCTCTAGTATGGCCTGAGTCACGTGCACTGGGCACCGTGACGTGACGGCGAGGAGCGGCGCACGGTGGATGGCTCGACGGACCTGGCGGCACTCCCGGCGGCCCGGCAGGCAGCGCTGGTGGCAGCGGGGACGGCGTCGTGCCTCGAGCTGCTCGAGGCGCACCTCGCGGTGATCGCTGAGCGCAACGAAACGCTGAACGCCGTCGTGACGCTCGACGCCGAGGGGGCCAGACGGCGTGCGGCGGCAGCCGACGCGGTACCCGCGGACCGCAGGGGTCCGCTGCACGGGCTGCCGATCGCCGTCAAGGACACCGCGCAGACCGCGGGCATGCGGACCACGTTCGGCCATCCGATGTTCGCCGACAACGTGCCCGAGCGCGACGACGCGCACGTCGCGCGCATCCTGGCGGCGGGCGCGGTCCTCGTCGGCAAGACCAACGTCCCCGAGTTCGCGGCCGGGTCGCACACCGTCAACCGGGTGTTCGGCGCCACCCGCAACCCGTTCGACCCCGGTCGGTCGGTGGGCGGCTCCAGCGGCGGGGCCGCCGCGGCGCTGGCCAGTCACATGATCCCCATCGCCGACGGCAGCGACATGGGCGGATCGCTGCGCAACCCGGCGGCGTTCTGCGGGGTGGTGGGTCTGCGGCCCACGCCAGGACTGGTCCCCAACACCGACGAGCGTGACGCCGTCAACCCACTGGCCACCAACGGCCCGCTGGGTCGTACGGTGGGCGACGTCGCGTTGCTGCTGTCGGTGATGGCCGCCCCACCGGCCCACGACGCGTTCGCCGGGGGCGTCGACGCCGGCAGGCTGCGCGCGCTGCGACCGCGCGAATTGCGCGGGCTGCGCGTGGCTTTCGCCCCCGACCTCGGCGGGCGCGTGCCGGTGGACGCCGAGGTCCGCGACGTCGTCGAGGCGGCCGCCGCCACTCTCGAGCGGGCGGGTGCGTACGTCGAACCGGCCTGCCCGGACCTCGACGGTGCCGACGAGGCGTTCCGCACGCTGCGGGCGGCGGACTTCCACGCCTCGTGGGGTGCGTTGCTGCACCGGCATCCCGACGCCTTCGTCGACTTCCTTGCCGCCAACATCGCTGCGGGGGAGAGCCTCTCGGCCGACGACGTGATGCGGGCCTACGCGGAGCTGACGCGGCTGACCCAGGGCGCCCGCCGGTTCTTCGGCGACTACGACTTGATCGTCGCGCCCGCGACCCAGATCCCCCCGTTCCCCGTCGAGTGGGATTGGCCCCGCACGGTCGACGGCGTGGCGATGGGTGACTACCTGGAGTGGATGCGGGCGGCGTGGCTGTTCACCCCGCTCGGCATCCCCGGGCTGTCGCTGCCGGGTGGGCGCACCGCGTCCGGTCTGCCCGTCGGCGTGCAACTGCTGGCGGGCCCGGGGCGCGACGTCGCGCTCCTGGAGATCGCGGCGTCGTGCGAAGGGGCGCTTGCCCATTCGGCCAATCAACGGAAGGGATCCGCGGCATGAGTTCTCCCGACACGTCGTCCGGCGCACCAGGCTCCGGGGACGCCTTCGTCCCCGAGGCCGACCGCATCGGCCGCATCGCGACCCCGGCCCGAGTGGCCGCCGCGTGCGTGCCGATCCTGCTGATGGTCCTCACCCCGCTGCTGCCCTTCGCGACGACGCCGACGCTGTGGTTCGGGCTGCCCGCGGTGCTGGTCTGGGTGGCCGGCACCGTGGTGCTGTCCGTCGCGGTCCTGCAGGTGATCGACCGTGGCATCGCGCGTCAGAGCGCGGCGGCGGACGGAGCGGGCCGGTGACCGCCATCATCGTGGCCGGCATCGTGGCGATCGGCGTCATCGGGTTCACCGGGCGGCGGCGGCGCGACCTCGCCGGCTGGACGGTGTCCGAACGCAACTTCCCGCGGTGGACGTCGTGGTTCCTGCAGGCGGGGGAATCGTTGACGACGTTCAGCTTCCTGGGTCTGGCGGGCATCGCGTTCGCCGGCGGCGTGAGCGCGTCGTTCGCCGTCTGCTACCTCACCGCCAGCGTCATCGGGCTCTACTTCGTGGGGCCCCGCATCCGCGATCTCGGTGCGGCCCACGGCTACCTGACGATGTCGGACTTCTTCCGCGACCGGTACGGTTCGCGCGCGCTGAGCGTCGTCGTCGCGGTGGTCGGTGCGCTGTTCCTGGTGCCGTACCTCGCGCTGCAGATCACCGGTCTGGGCCTCATCGTCGAGCTGGCCACCGGGTCGTCGGAGGCCCGCGGGCTGTCCATGGTGCTCGCGAGTGCGCTGGTGGTGGTGTTCGTGGGCTGGGCGGGCATCCACGGCATCGCGCGGGTGGCCGTGTTCAAGGACGTCGGCATGCTCGCGGCGCTGGCCATCGTGGCGGGCGCGGTGGTGCTGGCCGCGGGCGGCTTCCCGGAGGTGTTCGCCAAGGTGGCCTCGGCCAGCGACGTGCTGTTGACCACGCGGGCCCCCGGGTATGACGCCACGTTCTTCGTCACCGCCGTGCTCGTCACCACCATCGGCTCGAGTTTCAACGTGTTCCCGCACCTGTGGCCGCCGGTCTTGGCGGCCGAGAGCGGCGCGACGCTGCGGAGCAACTACAAGTGGCTCGGGGTGTACCAACTGCTGCTGTTCCTGCCCATCACCGTCGGGCTGGCGGCGGTGCTGCTCATCCCCGCCGACACCCCCAACAACGAGGTGCTGTTCACCGTCAGCCGGGTCGCGATGCCCGAGTGGTTGGTGGCACTGATCGCGGTGTGCGGCGCCGCTGCTGCCATGGTGCCCGCGGCGGCCATCGCGATGGGCATCTCGACGCTGCTGGCCAACAACGTCTGCCACGGGGCGTCCGAGCGCACGCGCTTTCGGCTCAACCGGGTGTTCGTCGTGCTCGCCTTGGCGGCGGCGCTCTGCTTCAGCCTCGCCGGCGCCGACATCGGCGCGCTACTGCTGCTGACCTACGGCGGGCTGACCCAGCTGGCGCCGGTCATCGCGGCGGCACTGTTCCGGCACGTGCCCATCAGCGCGGCGGCCGCGATGAGCGGCACCGTGGTGGGCACGCTGATCGTCGTCGTGATCACGTTCGGCGAGATCCCCATCGGCAGTTGGGATTCCGGGCTCATCGCGCTGGGGCCCAACCTGCTCGTGCTGGCCGTCGTCGAGCTGGTGGTGCGGGGCCGCGGTGGTCAGCGGTCGGGCTGGAACACGTCCGGGATGCCGTCGAAGTCGTCGTCGCGCTCCTCGGCCTCCACGATCCGGCGGTAGTGCCGGTTGCGGGCGCGCAGCACGACGGCGGCCAGCGTGGCCGCCAGCAGCGAGCCCGCCAGCACGCCGACCTTGACGTGCTCGCCGTGCGCGGAGCCCTCGCCGTAGGCCAGTTCCCCGATCAGAAGCGAGACGGTGAACCCGATGCCCGCGAGCATGGAGATGCCGAGCACGTCGACCCAGCGCACGGATTCGTCCAGGGTGGCCCGCGTCACCCCGGCGAGGATGCGGGTGGTGCCGAAGATGCCGACGGCCTTGCCGACGACGAGGCCGCACACGATGCCCAGCGCCACCGGATCGGCGAGCGCCGTCGCCAGGCCGCTGACGCCGCCGACGGTGACCCCGGCGGCGAAGAACGCGAACACCGGCACGGCGATGCCCGCCGAGATGGGGCGGATGCGGTGTTCGAAGTGTTCGGCGAGGCCGGGCCCGGCGTCGGGGCCGCCGGCGGCGGCGCTGCGCACGACGGGCACGGTGAAGCCCAGCAGCACGCCCGCCACGGTGGCGTGGATGCCGGATTCGTGCACCAGCACCCAGGTGGCGACGGCGAGCGGCAGCAGGAGCAGCGGCGTCCGGATGCGGCGTTGCACGCAGATGGCGAACAGCGCCAGCGGCACCAGTGCGGCGGCCAGCGCGCCCGCGTGGATCTCGGTGGTGTAGAACACCGCGATCACGGTGATCGCCAGCAGGTCGTCGACGACGGCGAGCGTGAGCAGGAACGTGCGCAGCGCGGCGGGTAGGTGCGTCGAGATGACGGCGAGCACGGCCACCGCGAACGCGATGTCGGTGGCGGTGGGGATGGCCCAGCCCGTCAGCGCGTCGTCGTCGGCGCCGACCGTGAACGCGACGAAGATCGCCGCGGGCACGATCATGCCGCCGACGGCCGCCGCGATCGGCAGCGCGGCTCGGCTCGGGTCGCGCAGGTCGCCGGCGACGAACTCGCGTTTGAGTTCCAGCCCCACGACGAAGAAGAAGATGGCCAGCAGCCCGTCGGCGGCCCACGTCCCCAGCGAGAGGCTCAGGTGCAGCCCGAGGACGTCGGTGCCGACCTTCGTGTCGCGCAGGGCGTCGTAGGCGTGGGCCCACGGCGAGTTGGCCCACACCAGCGCGCACACCGCGGCGCCCAGCAGCAGGGCCCCGCCGACGGTCTCCTTGCGCAGGATGTCGGACACCCGTGAGGTCTCGGGCCAGGACCCGCGGCTGAACAGCGCGCGGCGCACGTCACGAGGTCGTTTGGATGGCACGGGGTCCCCTTCTCATCGAACGCATTTGCCCACGGTTGCAGCAACGCCGACCAGACTTCCCGGCACACCCAGGGGTAAGCCTAATGTCACACCGTCTCCGACGCCGCCCTCGGGGGTGGTTTGACGTGCATCGATGTCGCCGGTCGGGCGTCGACACGGCGCGGGCGGGTCGTCTCGGCCGGGCTCCCGCCAGATGCGGTGCGTAAACTACGGGGATGCTTGAACAGGTCCGCGGCCCTGCCGATCTGCAGCACCTCTCGCAAGCGCAGTTGCTGGAACTGGCGGGCGAGATTCGGGACTTCCTGGTCCACAAGGTGGCTGCCACGGGCGGCCATCTCGGCCCGAACCTCGGTGTGGTCGAGTTGACGCTCGCGCTGCACCGCGTCTTCGACTCGCCGCACGATCCGATCATCTTCGACACGGGGCATCAGTCCTACGTGCACAAGATGCTCACCGGTCGCTGCGCGGACTTCGACAACCTCCGCATGAAGGACGGACTGTCGGGTTATCCGTCACGCGCCGAGAGCGAGCACGACTGGGTGGAGTCCAGCCACGCCAGCGCCGCCCTGTCGTACGCGGACGGGTTGGCCAAGGCGTTCGAACTCAGCGGCCACCGCAACCGGCACGTCGTGGCCGTCGTCGGTGACGGCGCGCTCACCGGCGGAATGTGTTGGGAGGCGCTCAACAACATCGCGGGCTCCAAGCGGCCCGTGGTCATCGTCGTCAACGACAACGGCCGCAGCTACGCGCCGACGATCGGCGGGTTCGCCGACCACCTGGCGGGCCTGCGCCTGCAGCCGGGCTACGAGCAGCTGCTGGAGAAGGGCCGCGACACCGTGCGGCGGGTGCCGCTGATCGGCGAGATCTGCTATCAGTGCATGCACAGCGTGAAGGCAGGCATCAAGGACGCGCTGTCGCCGCAGGTGATGTTCACCGATCTGGGTCTCAAGTACGTCGGTCCCATCGACGGGCACGACGAGCATGCCGTGGAGGCGGCACTGCGGCACGCACGGGGCTTCAACGCGCCGGTGATCGTGCACGTCGTCACCCGCAAGGGCATGGGGTACGCGCCCGCGGAGGACGACGAGGAAGACCAGATGCACTCCACCGGAATCATCGATCCCACGACGGGGTTGGCGACGTCGGTGGCGGCGCCGGGGTGGACGTCGGTGTTCTCCGACGAGTTGATCCGGCGCGCGGCCAAGCGTCGCGACGTCGTCGCGATCACCGCGGCGATGCCGGGGCCCACGGGATTGAGTGCGTTCCGCGAGCGCTTCCCCGACCGGTTCTTCGACGTCGGCATCGCCGAGCAGCATGCGGTGACGTCGGCGGCCGGCCTGGCCATGGGGGGCATGCATCCCGTGGTGGCCATCTACTCGACGTTCCTCAACCGGGCGTTCGACCAGGTGATGATGGACGTTGCGCTGCACCGTCTTCCGGTGACGCTGGTGCTCGACCGCGCCGGCGTCACGGGCCCCGACGGCGCCAGCCACAACGGCATTTGGGACATGTCCATCCTGGGCGTCGTACCGGGCATGCGGGTGGCCGCACCCCGCGACGCGGCGCGGCTGCGCGAGGAACTCGGCGAGGCGCTGGAGGTCAAGGACGGCCCCACCGCGCTGCGCTTCCCGAAGGGCGCCGTCGGCGAGGACATCCCGGCCGTGGAACGTCGCTCCGGCGTCGACGTATTGGCCGCGCCCGCCGAGGGGCTGGGGACGGACGTGCTGCTGGTGGCGGTCGGCGCGTTCGCGTCGATGGGGCTGTCGGTGGCCGAGCGGCTGTGCAAGCAGGGGATCGGTGTCACGGTGGTCGATCCGCGCTGGGTGCTGCCGGTGTCCGACGTGGTGGTCCAGTTGGCGACGACGCACAAGCTGGTGGTGACGTTGGAGGACAACGGCACTCACGGCGGCGTGGGGTCGGCGGTGTCGGCGGCGCTGCGGCGCGCCGAGGTCGACGTGCCGTGCCGCGACGTGGGCGTGCCGCAGGAGTTCTTCGACCACGCCTCGCGAGGCGAGGTGCTCACCGCGGCCGGGTTGACCGACCAGCACGTCGCCCGCCAGATCACCGGCTGGGTTGCCGCACTGGCCAGCTCGGCGGCCGATCCGCGGGTCAGCGGCAGCGTCGACTGACGGCGGTGCATCCGAGCCGGACCGGCGTCGCGCCGGGCTAGGCTGCGCAGATGGACGCCGAACTCGAGTGCTGGAAGGCCGCCGGGCAGACCTTCGACTACCTGGGCTTCGACGTGTTCTACCGTGTCGACGGGGTGCCGCTGGGGCAGGGGCCGACGCTGCTGCTCATCCACGGTTACCCGTTCAACTCGTTCGACTGGGTGCGACTGTGGCCGACGCTGCGGGAGCGGTTCACCCTGATCGCGCCGGATCTGTTGGGGCTCGGGTTCTCGGCCAAACCGGCGCACTACCGGTACTCGGTGGGCGATCACGCCGACGCGCACGAGGCGCTGCTGGCGCACCTCGGCGTCACGTCGTGTCACGTCCTGGCCCACGACCTCGGTGACTCGGTGGGCCAGGAGTTGTTGGCGCGCCACGAGTTCGGGGACTGGTCGTACGGCCCGGTGCGCTTCGAATCGGTGACGTGGCTCAACGGCGGCCTGTTCTGCGAGGCGTACACCCCGCGCGTCATGCAGAAGCTGATGTCGGGCACGCCGCTCGGCGACGTCATGAGACCGCTGCAGGGGTCGGCGCTGTCGCGCCGCCTGCTCGAACCGACGATCAACGAGATGTTCGGGCCGCGGACCAAGCCCACCAGGCACGCGTTGGAGCAGTTCCACCAGATCCTGGAGTTCCACGACGGCAAGCGGGTGCTGCACCTGGTGGGGCGCTTCCTGGCCGACCGCCAGCAGCATCGCAACCGCTGGGTGCGCGCCATGCGCACCACCGGGGTGCCGATGCGTCTGATCGACGGGCCCGCCGATCCGAACTCCGGTGCGCACATGGCGCGCCGCTACGCCGAGCTGATCCCGGACGCCGACGTGGTGATGCTGGCCGACGACATCGGCCACTGGCCGCAGCTCGAGGCTCCCGACGCGGTGCTCGAACACTTCGTGGCCCACGTCGACCGCGTGCTGGGCTGACCACCGTTCCTGCGCAGCGGGGTCAGGGCCCTTCCTGCGGCGGGGTGAGCGCCTCGGTGAGTACCGGCACCGTCAGCTCGCGCTGCCATGGCCGGGCTCCGGCCTCGGTGAGGAACGTCTCGACCGCGCCCCGCACGTCGCCGTCGGCGGGCGCCTGCCAATCCCAGCACAGTCGGCGCACGGTGTCGGGGGTGAGCAGGTTCTCCGCAGGCACCGACACCCGTTCGGACAGCGCGGTCAGACCGCCGCGGGCCCGCTCGAGGCGTTCGGCGGCCTCGGGGTTGCGGCGCGCCCAGCGGGCTGCGGGCGGCGGACCGGTCTGGGGTTCCGACGACGTGGGCAGTTCGCGCGCGGCGCGGGCGCGGGTGAGGGCGTCGAGCCAGACCTGAGCGCTGCGCCGCTGCTTGCTGCCGCCGAAGATCGGCAGGGCGGTGAGCTTGTCGACGGTGTCGGGGTCCTCGGTGGCGGCGTTGACGATCGCGGAGTCGGGCAGGATCCGGCCGGGGGCGATGTCGCGGCGCTGGGCGATGGCGTCGCGCGTCGACCACAGCTCGCGCACGGCGGCCAGTGCGCGCGGGTTGCGCACCTTGTGGATGCCCGAGGTGCGGCGCCAGCGGTCGCGCCGGGTGGGTGCCGGAGTCTGGGTGCGCAGGTGCTCGAATTCCTGTGCCGCCCAATCGGTCTTGCCTTGCTCGTCGAGGACGGCGGCCACCGCGTCGCGTAGTTCGAGGAGCACCTCGACGTCCAGCGCGGCGTAGTTGAGCCAGTCCGCGGGCAGCGGGCGCTTCGACCAGTCGGCGGCGCCGTGGCCCTTCATCAGCTGCAGGCCGAGCAGCCGCCGCACCATCGCGGCCAGGTTGACCCGCTCGAATCCGGCGAGCCGGCCGCCCAATTCGGTGTCGTAGAGCCGGGGTGGCGTCATGCCGAGTTCGGCCAGGCACGGCAGGTCTTGGTCGGCGGCGTGCAGCACCCACTCGTCGGTGGCGAGCACGGCGGCGACGGGCGCCATCACGGTCAGCGCATCGCCGCCGTGGTTGACGGGGTCGATGAGCACCGTGCCCGCGCCGGCCCTGCGGATCTGCACCAGGTACGCGCGGTTGGAGTAGCGGAAACCCGACGCCCGTTCGGCGTCGATGGCGAACGCCCCGGTGCCGGAGGCCAGCAACTCGGCGGCGGTGGCGATGTCGCTGGGGTAGCTCGCCACGGGCGGTACGCCGTCGGCGGGCGCCAGCAGTGGGGTGGCCTCGGGCTCGTCGGGCGCGTTCGCGTCGTCCGGTGGGGGTGCGTCCGTCATGTCAGGCGCGGGTGCGCGAGTTCAGGTCGACGACACCCGCGGGAGGTAGGCCTGCGGCGTGCTCGAGCACCTCGCAGAACGCTTGCACGTGTGGTCCCAGCTCCAGGTCGGTCGCGGTCCACGACGCGCGGAGTTCGAGTTGGTGCGCCCGCGGCGGACCCGAGATGTCGCCGTAGCGGACCGACGTCGTGGCGGTCACCGTGCCGCCGAGCGCGGTCACGGCGTCGGGGTGGGCGCCCAGCGCGTCGGCCAGCCAGCTCCACGCCACCTCGGGCAGCAGCGGGTCGACGGCCTCCGAGGAGTCCAGGTCGGCCTGGATGTAGGCCACCAGTCGCATGGTGCCGTCCCAGGCCTCGGCGCCCTCGGGGTCGTGCAGCAGGATCAGCCGGCCGAACGCGTCGCCGTCGGAGCGTTCGGGCACCACCACGGTCTCGGGATGGCGCACCTCGGCGCCCAGGGCGTAGCTGTAGGGCGCCAGACGCTGCGGCGGCCGGATGGGGCCCAGCTCGATCTCCGGTCGCACGACGGCAGCGCTCATTGCCGCGACGGCTTCGCGGAATTCTGCCGGTTCGGCGGAGGTCACGGCGTTTGACGCTAGCCGATGGCCGCTGGTGACGGCGCAGGCGCGCCGTAGTGTCGCGACATGGCAGCATGGTGACCGATGAATACCCGTCGTGACCTGGTCGACTCGCCCTATCTTGCCGCCGCCCGCGGTGATCGTCCCAGCCGCGTGCCGGTGTGGTTCATGCGGCAGGCGGGTCGGTCGCTGCCCGAGTACCGCGCGCTGCGGGCCAAGAACACCATGATGCAGGCGTGCTTCGACGCCGAGCTGATCACCGAGATCACGCTGCAGCCGGTGCGCAGGCACGGCGTCGACGCGGCAATCCTGTTCTCCGACATCGTGGTCCCGCTGCGCGCGGCGGGCATCGACCTCGACATCGTGCCCGACGTGGGCCCGGTGATCGCGCATCCCATCCGCACCGAGGCCGACGTCGCGGGGATGCGGCCGCTCGACGTCGAGGCGGTGGCCCCGGTGTCCGACGCGATCCGGATGTTGACCGCGGCGCTGGGGGACGTGGCGCTGATCGGTTTTGCCGGTGCGCCGTTCACGCTGGCCTCGTATCTGGTGGAGGGCGGCCCGAGCCGCAACCACGAGCGCACCAAGGCCATGATGCTGGGCGAGCCCGGCACGTGGCACGCGCTGATGGCCGCGCTGACCGACGTCACCATCGCGTTCCTGCAGGCGCAACTGGACGCCGGCGTCGACGCCATCCAGTTGTTCGACTCGTGGGCGGGCACGCTGTCGTTGGCGGCCTACCGCGAGTTCGTGCTGCCGCACAGCAGCCGGGTGTTCGCGACGCTCGCCGGGGCTCCGCGCAACTCGCAGGTGCCCATGACGCACTTCGGGGTGGGGACCGCGGAGCTGCTCGGGGCCATGGGCGAGGCCGGTGCGACGGTGGTGGGCGTGGACTGGCGGACGACGTTGGCCGACGCGGCCACGCGGGTCGGGCCGGGCAAGGCGCTGCAGGGCAACCTCGACCCGGTGGTGCTGCTGGCGGGGTGGCCCGCCGTGGAGCGCGCCGTGCGCGACGTGGTCGACGACGGCCGGCGGGCGCTCGCGGCCGGCGCCACCGGGCACGTGTTCAACCTCGGGCACGGCGTGCTGCCCGCCACCGATCCGGGGATCGTCACCGAGGCGGTAGGTCTGGTGCACTCGTTGTGAGTCGCTCGTATTGCGTTGTCGGCGGCGGCATCTCGGGTTTGGTGGCGGCCTACCGGATCCGCATGGCGGCGGGTCCGGATGCGTCGATCACGCTGTTCGACCCGGCGGATCGGCTCGGCGGCGTCCTGCGCACCGAGCAGGTCGGCGGCCAGTACGTCGACGTCGGCGCCGAGGCGTTCATCGCCCGCAGGCGCGAGGTTCCCGAGTTGCTCGCGGAGCTGGGGTTGGCGTCGCGGCAGGTGGGCACCACCGGTGCGCGGCCACTGATCTTCGCGGGGGATCGGCTGCACCCGCTGCCTGCGGGCACCGTGCAGGGCATTCCCGGGCAGGCGCAGGCCGTGGCGGGTCTGGTCGACGACGCGACGGTGGCGTGGATCGACTCCGAGCCGCGGCGCCCGTTCGCGTGGCGGCCGGGCGCGGACCCGGCGGTCGGTGACGTGGTGGCCGACCGGTTCGGCGCGCAGGTCGTCACGCGGTCCATGGAGCCGCTGCTGGCCGGGGTGTACGCGGGATCGGCGGCGACGATCGGGCTGCGGTCGGCGGTGCCGCCGTTGGCGGCCGCGCTCGACGGCGGTGCGCGCAGCCTCACCGAGGCGGTGCGGGCGGTGCTGCCGCCGCCGTCGGGGGGTTCGCCGTTCGGCGCGGTCGACGGTGGCTATCGGGTGCTGGTCGACGAACTGGTGCGCCGGGCGGGGTTCCGGTGGGCGCACGTGGGCGTGCGGCGTCTCGACGCCGACGGCCGGGGCTGGAGTCTGCTCGACGACGACGGGGCGCGCTGGCACGCCGACGCCGTGGTGGCGGCGGTGCCGGCGCCGCGGTTGGCCCGCCTGGTGGCCGAGGTGGCGCCGGGCACGGCCGCGGCGGCCGCGCGGATCCCGGTGGCCTCGGCGGCGCTGGTGGTGTTGGCGCTGCCCGGCGGGACGCCGCTGCCGGAGCAGTCCGGCGTGCTGGTGGCCAGCGGTGAGCGGCTGCACACCAAGGCGGTGACGTTGACGTCGCGCAAGTGGGGTCGCCGCGGCAACGTCGAGTTGCTGCGGCTGTCGTACGGCCGGTTCGGCGACGGGTTGGCCCGCAACACCGGCGACGACGAGTTGTTGGCCTGGGCGGCAGACGACGTGGCGGACCTGTTCGGGGTGCGCACCGATCCGGTCGACTGTCGCGTCGTGCGGTGGATCGACGCCATGCCGCAGTACGGCCCGGGGCACGGCGCGCTGGTGGCGCAGTTGCGGGCGGGGTTGCCGCGGGGGCTGGCGGTGGCGGGTGGCTTCCTCGACGGCATCGGGGTGCCCGCGTGTGTGGCGTCGGGCACCAGTGCGGCACGGGCGGTGACGCAGGGAGCACAATGAGCTCATGGCCAAGCTCGACTACGACGCCCTGAACTCGATGACCCGCTACATGATGATCTCGGTGTTCGCCGTGCAGCCCGAGGCGCTCGGCGAGGAGCGGTCGGAGATCGTCGACGAGGCGGCGACGTTCCTCAAGCAGCAGGAGGACGGTGGCGTCGTGGTCCGCGGGCTGTACGACGTGGCGGGTTTCCGGGCCGACGCGGACTTCATGATCTGGACGCACGCCGAACGCATCGAGGCGTTGCAGGCCACCTACACGGCGTTCCGCAGGACCGCGCTGGGCCGGGCCAGCGAGCCGGTGTGGAGCGTGGTGGCGCTGCACCGTCCCGCCGAGTTCAACAAGAGCCACGTGCCGGCGTTCGTGGCGGGGGAGGCGCCGGGCGACTACGTCTGCGTGTACCCGTTCGTGCGGTCGCTGGACTGGTATCTGCTGCCCGAGGACGAGCGGCGCAAGATGCTGGTGGAGCACGGCATGGCGGGCCGGGAGTACCCCGACGTGCGGGCCAACACGGTGCCGGCGTTCGCGCTCGGCGACTACGAGTGGATCCTGGCGTTCGAGGGCCCGGATCTGGCCCGCATCGTCGAGCTGATGTGGAAGCTGCGCTACACCGACGCGCGCCGGCACGTGCGTGAGGAGACGCCGTTCTTCACGGGGCCGAGGGTGGCCGTCGAGGACCTGGTCGCGCGCCTGCCCTAGCCGTCAGTACACCTAGCCGTCAGTCCACCTGGCTCAGGAGCCGGCGGGCACCAGCCGCAGCGAGATCGAGTTGATGCAGTAGCGCTGGTCGGTGGGCGTGGGGTAGCCCTCGCCTTCGAAGACGTGGCCGAGGTGGCTGTGGCACGTGGCGCAGAGCACCTCGACGCGATGCATGCCCAGCGAGTCGTCGGACCGCAGGATCACGGCGTCGGAGTCGGCGGGGTCGAAGAACGACGGCCAGCCGCAGTGGGATTCGAACTTCTCGGTGCTGCGGAACAGTTCGGCGCCGCACGCGCGGCATTGGTAGACGCCCTCGGTGGTGGTGTCGGTGTACTCACCGACGAAGGGCCGTTCGGTGCCGGCTTCCCGCAGCACGGCGAACTCGGCGGGGGTGAGCCTGCGGCGCCACTCGTCGTCGGTGAGCTGGATCTTCGGTGCGTTTCCCGTGGTGTCGGTGGGGCCGGTCATGCCTTCACGCTAGCGCGGGCCGCCTCGTCCGTCATCCACGGCGGATCGATGCCGTGGTCGAGGCGGCCGTCGGCCTTGGCGTCGAGGTAGCGGAACAGCAGCACGCAGAACACGACGACGAGCATCAGCGACCACCCGTAGGTGATCTTCATGTATTCCAGGAAGCGGCCGGTGGTGGGCCAGTGGCCGAGCAGCCAGCGGTCCATGGTGAGGAAGCCGTACACCGCCAGCCACGCCGGCCAGGAGCGGATGGTCGAGTTCACCAGCACCACGGTCATGAGGAACGGGAACAGCATCATGGAGTAGTAGCCCTGGCCCAGCGACAGCACCAGCCACGATCCGATGAGCAGCACGCCTGACGAGGTGAGCATCCAGAAGCGCGGGTCGCGCTCGCGGTAGTAGCGGTACAGCAGCCACAGGCTCACCGCCGTCACCAGCAGCATCGCGATGCGCAGGCCAAGGATGAGCCCTGACGGCAGGCCGTAGTACACGCCGTTGCCCAGGATCGAGCTGTTGAAGTAGTCGCGGGTGGACAGGATGTAGGGCGCGGTGCGGGTGACGAAGTTCATGGGGTCGCTGACCAGGGGCCAGGCGGCGGCGTTGAACACCAGCGGCACCAGGAACGCCATGGCCAGCGCGCGCCACTGCCGGTTGAGCAGCGGGATCAGCAGCAGCGGTGCCAGCAGGGGTTTGACCACCAGGGTGAGGCCTATGGCCACGCCCGCCAGCCATTCGTGGGTCTTGTTGCCGGTCTGGTGGGCGCTGAGCAGCCAACGGAAGAACAGCACCTCCAGCAGCAGGATGCAGCCGTTGACGTTCGTGAACACCAGGGTGTTGGTGACGGTCTCGGTGCAGAACATCGCGAGCAGCAGGGCGGGTGCGGCGACGGATTTCAGCCCGAAGTCGAACAGTCGCAGCAGGAAGTATCCGGCCAGCAGGATCGCGACGGAGTTGAAGAAGATGAACCAGTAGCGGGAGGCGTCGACGGGCAGGTACCCGAAGGGGGCCATGAGCAGGGTGCCGCCGGGCGGGTAGAGGTAGTGCGGGTCGACGTAGTCGAAGTGCTCGTTGTAGATGTCCAGGCCGAGCTTGAAGTTCACGACGGCGCGGTAGACGGGGCCGAAGTCGTCGGTGATGTAGCCGTTGGTGGCCAGGACGTAGCTGCGGTGGATCACCGACATGATCGCGATGGGCCACAGTGCCGAGCGCAGGACGACGGCCGCGCTCGGTGCGGCCGTGCGGGGCCGGAAGGCACGCAGGGTCAGGTCAGCCAACGACACCTGGGCACCCTACAACGACGCGATCTTGGGTTTGCCTAGGCGGGGCAGTACGTGTCGGTGCTGGGCAGCTGACCGGACTGCAGGTAGGCCAGGGCCGGTGCCAGCGCGCACGGCGAGTTGACGGCCGCGCCGTGGCCGATGCCCTGCCAGATCACCCGGCGGTTGGTGGCGCCTGCGTTGATCACCGAGGCGGCGACGGCCGCGACGCCCTCGTTGCCGACGATGGGGTCGTTCTGCACGCCGAGCAGCAGCACGGGTGTCGTGAGGTTCTTGGGTTCGTCGGGGGGGTTGCCGCTGGGCCAGTTGAGGCAGTCGACGAGGTTCAGTGCACCGACGCGGCCGAACTGCTGGTACAGCCGACCCCAGCCGACCACGAGTTCGCGCACCCGGTCTGGGGTGGGCCGGTGCAGCGCGTCGCTGCAGGAGTTCACGAACTGGCCGTCGGTGGTGCGCAGGCTCTCGGCCTGGCCGAGCAGCGCGGTCAGCGCTGCGGTGTCGCCGCCGCGTGCGCCCGCCAGGGCGTCGGCCAGGGTGTTGCGGGAGCCGTTGAGGTCGAAGGCCAGGGCGGTGGTGATGGCGTCGGTGAGCGCGGCGGCCGAGGCGCCCGCGGGTCCGCGGCCGTCCCTGGCGGCGGCCAGCAGGGCGTCGACGGCGCCCTTGGGGTCGGGTCCCAGCGCGCAGCCGGTGGCGGTGCACTGGGCGGCGAACGCGTCGAGGGCGGCCTGCTGCCCCTTGACGTGTTGTTCGGCGGCGGCCTCGGCGCCGATGGCCAGCGGCAGCGGCGAGTCGAGGATGAGTCGCGACACCTTGTTGGGGTGTGACGACGCGTAGGCCAGGGCCACCTGGGCGCCGTTGCCGATGCCCATCAGCGCCAGTGTGGGGACGTCCCAGGTGCTGCGGAGGCGTTCGATGTCCTCGGCGGCGTGGGCGTTGTCGTAGGCGGAGTCGCCGGGGGCGATGGCGTCGGTGCAGCTGGTGGTGGCGGTCTGCACGATGGCGCCGAGATTGGCGACGGGGTCGTCGCCGGATTCGAACTGCGCCTGGTCGAGCATCTCCTGCCGGTCGAACAGGTCGCGGCAGTCCAGCGCGCCGGACATCCCCATGCCCCTGCGGTCGACGGCGACGATGGGGTTGGTGCGCAGCACGTCGGTTCCGTTGCGCGCGAGCCACATCGGCAGCTGCAGCGACGACGGCAGGTCGCTGCCGGTGGTCATCACCAGGGGTGCGGCGTCGGACGGGGTGCCGACGGCGGTGGCGCGCACGACGCCGATGCTCAGGGAGCCGGAGGCGCCGCTGATGGAGTCCAGGTCGGCGTCGTAGCTGGCGCAGTCCAGTTTCACGCCGGGGGGCGCGGGCACGGCGGCGTCGCGGAACACCGAGCTGGTGCAGTCCTGCCAGGACAGGTCGTTCTTGGGGGCTTCCAGCGGCGGCGGTCCCTGCGGTGCCTCGGTGGTCTGCGGCGCGCCCTGCGGGTGGGCGCCGGAGTCGGTGGCGTAGCGCGGGTTGGCGGCCAGGATGGGTGCGCAGCCGGCCAGCGCGACCGATGCCACGGTGGCCAGGCACAGGGCCTGCAGGGGATGCCGACGGCGACGCATGGTCACCACAGTAGCGATCGCGCCGGCGGGTTCGACGCGACGCTCCGGCGCCGGAATGCCCCGACGCCGCTGCGTCAGGACACCTTGACGTAGCGGGTGTAGAGGTAGCCCTCGGCGTCGGTGAGCAGGTGACTGCGACGCATGCGGGTGTGCGCTTCGCCGGATCCGGTGACGATGCGGCGGGCGTTGCCGCCGACCAGGATCGGGGCGATGGTGACGCACAGCTCGTCGAGCAGGTCGAGTTCGATGAGGTGGCTCAGCAGGGACGGGCCGCCCTCGGTCAGCACGCGGCGCAGGCCGCGGCCGTCGAGGATCTCGAGCACGCGGGCCAGGTCGACGCGGTCGCCGTGAGTGCCCGACGCGTCGATGACCTCGGCGCCGGCGCCCAGGCGGCGTGCGGCGTCGTCGACGGCCTCGCGGCACGTCATGATCAGCGGCGGCACCTCGGAGCGGGTGAACAGCGGGGCGTCGTGGTCGAGGTCGGCGTGATGGGTGACCACGGCGATGGGCGGCACCTCGGCCTGGCCGCGGCCCTGGCGTTCCCGGCGCACGGCGGCGGCCATCTGCGCGCCGGAGTAGTTCTCGATGCGCACGGTGGCGGCGCCGACGAGGATGACGTCGGCTTCGGCGCGCATCCGGTGGAACAGCGAGCGGTCGCCGGGTCCGGCGAGCCCGCCGGAGGTGCCGTCGTCGGTGGCGCCGCCGTCGAGGCTGGACAGCATGTTGGCCCGGACGTAGCAGCGTCGTAGCTGGTCGGGGTAGGCGTAGTAGGCGTCGAGGCGGGCGTCGTCGTCGGTGTCGAACGAGTCGCCAGCGGCGTGCAGTTCGGTGAGCTCTGTGGCTCCGTCGGCCTCGGACACCGGATCATTGCAACACGTCGATAGGGTGCCTGCATGCACGGGGCTTCTGCAACGGATCCATCGGCGACCACCGCGCGGCTGGCGGATCGGCATCCGAGTGTCACTCCGGAACGCCTGATCGCTGGTCTGGTGCCGCCGCCGACGTTCGCCGACGTGTCGTTCGACACCTACCGCCCGGATCCGGGCGAGCCGTCGCAGGCGGCGGCGGTGCGGTCGTGCCGCGAGTTCTGTGAGCAGGCGCTGGCTCGTCGGGCGGGCAAGAAGAAGTTGTTCGGCAAGCGCGAGGTGCTGTCGGGGGTGGGGGTGTATCTCGACGGTGGGTTCGGCGTCGGCAAGACCCACCTGTTGGCGTCGACGTACTACCAGTTGTCCGCGGCCGACGCCGGGCCGACGGCGTTCGCGACGTTCGGTGAATTGACGCAATTGGCAGGGGTGTTCGGCTTCCAGGAGTGCATCGAGCTGCTGGCCGGCTACGTGGTGGTGTGCATCGACGAGTTCGAGCTGGACGACCCCGGGAACACGACGTTGATCTCGCGGCTGCTGTCGGCGTTGGTGGCGCGCGGCGTGTCGGTGGCGGCGACGTCGAACACGTTGCCCGAGCAGTTGGGGGAGGGCCGCTTCGCCGCGCAGGACTTCCTGCGGGAGATCAACACGTTGGCGCAGATGTTCACGACGGTCCGCATCGAGGGGCCCGATTACCGGCACCGCGATCTGCCGCCTGCCCCGGAGCCGCCGACGGACGACGACGTGCGGGCGCGCGCCGCGGGGGTGGCGGGGGCGACGCTCGACGACTTCGACGGGCTGTGCGCGCACCTGGCGACCATGCACCCGTCGCGCTACCTGGCGTTGATCGAGGGCGTGACGGAGGTGTTCGTGACGGGCGTGCACCCCATCGACGATCAGAGCGTGGCGTTGCGGTTGGTGGCGCTGACCGACCGGCTGTACGACGCGGGCATCCCCGTGGTGGCCTCGGGCGCCAAGCTGGACACGATCTTCTCCGAGGAGATGCTGGCGGGCGGGTTCCGCAAGAAGTACCTGCGTGCGACGTCGCGGTTGCTGGCGTTGTCCGCCGAGCGCGGTTGAGCTACAGCGGGCACACCATGACGTAGTCGTTCTCCACGGCTCCGCCGAGGGGGAAGGTCTTGGTGCCGGCGACGGCGAAGCCGTGCTTGCCGTAGAAGCGTTGCGCCCGGGCGTTGTCCTGGTTGACGCCCAGCCATACCGCGGCGGCGCCCCGGGCGGCGGCGGCCTCGAGGGCGGCGGTGACGAGGGCGGCGGCGGCCCCGGTGCCGTGTGCCTGGGGCAGCACGTAGCACTTCGACAGTTCCGTGGCGGGCCGGGTGGTGACGGCCTGGCGGACGTCGTCGTCGGCGGTGTCGAGGCTGGCGCCGACGAGCATCACGTAGCCCACGATCGCGGCGTCGACGCGGCCGACGAGCACGGTGCGGTCCGGGTCGGCGACGTACTCGGCGAAGCGGGCCTGCGACAGGTGGGTGGCGACGAAGTCCGCGATGTCGGCGGCGGCGCTGGTCGGTGGGCAGGCCAGCGGGAACGTGCGGGCGGCGACGTCGGCGAGTTCGGCGGTGTCGGCCGCGGTGGCGCGGGAGACGGCGATGGTCACGTCAGGGCAGCGGCGTGCCGGGTTGCCAGATGTTCCACTGCGCCAGGTGTTCCCCGGTCTGGGGGTTGGTCAGCACGACGTTGGTGACGAGGTCGCGGTACACCTGCCAGTAGACGGCCCCGTCGACGGTGGAGCCGGGAGGCGCGTTGCGCAGGGAGTACTGCAGTGCGTCGGGGGCGTCGGTGTTCTTGGGCGCGTAGGCGTCGCCGTAGGGGGTGACGCCGTTGAAGGCGTAGGCGATGGACTGCACGTACGGGTTGGGCGCGGAGATGGTGTGCACCGTGACCGCGGCGCGCCAGGGGCCGCCTTGGTCGCGCCAACGTGGGGAGCCGGTGGGCACGTAGCCGGGCGGGGGCGCGGTGGGCAGCACGTCGTGCACGGTGACGTCGGCGACGATGCCCTTGAACTCGACCCGCAGCGTGTCGCCCAGGTTGCCGATGGGGTTGAGGTCGGCCGCGGCGGGTGGGGCCGTCACGACCCCGAGGACGCCCAGCACGGTCGCCACGAGGGCGATCCAGCTCTTGCCGATTCCACTGCTCATCCGCCCCACCGCTCCCGTCGTTCGCCCCTGGCATCTTGACACACCGGGATGGCGGCGACGACGGGTTCGACGGTCAGGACGCCCAGGGGCCGTGACCGCCGATCTTGTCGACGGTGATGCGGGTCAGCAGTCCGGCGGGGGAGTTGGGTGGCGGGAAGTGCTCACTGGAGCCGAGCATGGCCTCGGCCAGTTCGGTGAGCAGTTCGGGCGCGCCGCCGTCGACGATG
Organism: Mycobacterium sp. DHQP2018-32-09; assembly: GCF_058148405.1. Taxonomy (NCBI): domain Bacteria; kingdom Bacillati; phylum Actinomycetota; class Actinomycetes; order Mycobacteriales; family Mycobacteriaceae; genus Mycobacterium; species Mycobacterium sp. DHQP2018-32-09. Next base: position 28,233 of record NZ_JBYVYK010000041.1, read on the forward strand.
CGCGCGGTGCCCTGCAGGGACACGTATTCGCGTTGGGCGCCTGGCTTCTCGGCGGCGAGGATGGTCAGCGCCACGCGGGGGTCGCGGCGCACGTTGCGCGTCTTGCGGTACTCGGTGAGGTGCGCGCTGACGATCTCGTCGTCGCCGTCGGGTCCGGGGCGCACGGCCACCCAGACCACCGAGATCTGGGGGCTGCCGTCGGGGTTGAGGGTGACGAGGGTGGCGTCGGCGCCGTCGCCGATGAGGTCGCGGACGGAGTCTGGCAGGTTCACGAGTCGTGCAAGCCGTTCGGGTGCGGGTCTATTCCTGCGCGCCCCGCGGGTAGCCGCGGCGCGTCGTGCGATCCAGGATGCCGAGGGTGCCGCGCAGCGCGGTCTCGGAGATGACGGGGAAGATGCCGGCGTCACGCCAGTGCTGGTCGATGCCGCTCCAGTCGTAGAACGAGGTCACCAGCGTGGCGTCGGGGTCGTCGGGGTCGGGCTCGAGGCGGTACCCGTAGACGTGGCCGATGTTCGGCTTGATCTGGCCGAAGATGGTCCAGGCGATCAGCCGGTCCTGCTCGAACTCGGTGATCCGCACGGTCACGTCGTACCTGCCGAGGGGGAAGTCGTTCAGCGCCTCGCGGTCCATGTGCACCACGAACTCGTCACCGGCTGCGGTGACGGGGTCGCCGTCGGCGTCCTGCAGCATCCCGGTGGCGTCGATGGCGACGTGCCCCTGCGGGTCGCACAGCACGGCGAACACCCGCCCGGCCGGCGCGGCGATCGGACGTTGGACTTCGATGCGATCGGTCATGCCCCGATGGTGTCAGGTGGGGCCCGGGGGCGGCGGGAGTTCGCCCGGCGCGTCAGGTGCCGGCGGTGGCCAGTTGGCGTGTGGCGCGCCGTTCCACGAACAGCGGCACGAAGTCGCGCAGCGGCCGACCGTCGAAGGCGGCGTGGGCGGTGCGCACCACGTCGGCGACGTGGGACGCGGGGATGGTGGGGTGGGTGGCGCTGAGCCTGGCGACGATGTCGGCGATCAACGTGTCCTCGTTGGGCTCGGTCACGCGGGAGAGCGTCGCACTCCGTTCATCGCCCGGTCAATCGGGCGCCGCGTGACGTTCGTCGCACGGTCGCAGCTCAGACGGCCACGTCACGCCGATCGTCGAGCAGCGTTGCGGCGGGGACGAATTGGGGACACTCACAGCGGACGTAGGGGTGGTCCTGCCCCTGCCCCTGGTCGCAGGAGGTGCAGCCGTGGCACGGGCCCGACAGGGAGTGCTCGGGGTGCAGGTGGCCGCACGCGCAGGCCTCGTCGAGGCCGTCGCTCTCCTGCGTCACGCCGTTGCCCGAGACCACTGTCATGCTCCTTCCGTCGGCACCTGGCAAATCTTTATACCATGGGTACGAAACCTGTGCGAGTGGTCTTAGTGTGCATGGAACAGGGACGATGGATGTTTGCGTCGGCGGAAAATTGACGGCTTGTGTAAGTTACGGTTATCTCTTTCAGAAAGTGATACATTGATGGAAACCCGACGGGTCGCGGTGCGCCTGCGGGGTTGGGTGCTCGATGGACCTGTCGTGCAACCACTTTGGGGGATCATGGCGGCGGCCGTGACGGATGGGTCGGGCGAGCGACGCGGCTCGACGTGTCGATGTGCTGACGATCGGGTTAATTCTGGTCGCTCGGCGAGCGTCCGGGGCCGCGCCTCCGTAACGTCGAACCGTGCAGGCCCCGACCCCCGATCCCGAACGCGCTCTCTTCCACGAGAGCCTTCATGACGCCCTCGCGCAGGGGCGCATCCCGTCTCCGTCGTGCCGTCTGGGGCCGGCGACGCGGGCGGCGCTGGCGGTGATCGCCGAGGAACACCCGGACGCCACGGCCGACCACATCGCGTGGGCGTTCGATGCGTTCGGCCGCGAACACGCGGCGCCCGCACAGTCCGCCTGAGCGGCGGCGCTCTCAGGCGAGGTCCACGATCTCCGTGGTGCCCGCGGTGTCCTTCGTGGTGGTGACGTCGGCGCACTCGCCGAAGAACTCGAGGCTGCGGGTGGGCACGCTGGCGTTCTGCGGGCTGAAGACCGCCACGACGCCGTTCTTCCGCAGCGCGGTGCCGTGGGTGCGGAAGTCGTCGGCCGTGGTCCAACCGTCGTTCCGCAACCGCCCGACCATGTCGGCGATCTCGGCGGCGGAGGCGTCGGGGGTCGCGGCCTGGGGGTAGCCGATCCGCATCTGCCCGCGGAACGGCGGGTCGCCCTGGTCGTTGCAGGAGGCATGCCAGAACGCGGGCCGGATGGGTTGCAGCCCAAGGGTACCGACGACGTCCCTGGCGGCGTCGACCACTTGGGCCTTGGACTGTTCGGGGGTGATCGGGTGATCGACGCCGTCGCTGTTCATCGTGTTCCCCTCGCCGCATGCCGTGAGTAGTGCCGTCAGTAGCGCGACGGCTGCCGTGATCCGGGCGGTGTGCGTGGTCATGATGGCATTCTCGCGTCCGTCCTACTGGTGGGTGTGCCCGGACGTGCCCGGGCGGCGCAGTTCGGGGTCGTCGGTGAAGGGCACGCCGAAGACGTCGCCGAGGTCGGCGATGATGCCGCTGCCGCGGTGGGGCGCGGTCATGCCGTCGTGTTCCAGGGCGTCGCCGTGCCCGGAGACGATGTCGGACATGCTGAACAGGGACTCGTTGCCGCGGGTGTAGTACTCGCTGTGGTCGCCCCAGGGCGTCGTGAGGCCGGGGACCTCGGCCTTGAAGCGGGTGGAACCGTAGCCTTCGCGCGCGGGGTCGTCGCCGAGCGAGACGGTGATGTCGGTGCCGGGGATGTGGGCCTGCGGGATGCTGCCGAGGTGGGTCACGGGGTCGGTGGAGGCCGCGCCGACGTAGAGGTGCCCGCCGGGGTTGAGGTTGAAGTCCTCTGCGCTGTGCGCCATGTCGGTGCCGGGGCAGCCGACGAGCACGACGTCGTCGGTCTTCATGCCGAAGCCCGCGGCGGCGTCGGAGACGGTGGTCGATCCGTAGGAGTGCCCGAGCACGGTCATGTGACCGTCGCCGCCCTCGTGGGTCACGTTGAGCGCGTTGACGTCTCCGGCGAGCAGTTGGCCGCCCTGCTGGGCGAGGCCGGTGGTGCCCACGCGGGGGTCGAGCAGCGAGTCGGGGGCGTCGTAGCCCATCCAGGCGACGACGGCGGTCTTCTTGGAGGGGTCGGCCGCCGCGCTCTCGGTGTAGAGGTTGGTGGCGTCGGTGGCGCCGAGCCAGCCGGAGCCGACGCTGTTGCCGGTGCCGGGGACCACGACGGCGGTGTTGTCGGCGTGGTCGGGATCGCCGATGGCGATGGCCGCCCGGCCGTCGCCCTTGAAGTCTTCTGGATGGTAGATCTGCAGGAAGGTGGGGGCGCCGGTCTTGTCGCCGGCAGACTGCAGCCCTTCCTTGACCTTCACCGCGTTGTCGTGGCGGGTGATCATCTGCGGGGTCACCCCGTAGAGGTAGGGGTGGGCCCTGACCTCGTCGACGCTGACGCCGCGGGCCTCGGCGACCTTTGTCAGCCGGTCGATGTCTTGTTGCATGATCGCCTTGTTGGCGGTGCTGCGGTCGGCCACGGGGATGCCGTCGAGGTTGCCGAGCTTGTCGGGCCAGGTCGTGAGCAGCCGGTCGCGTTCCTGCTGGCTCAGTGACTTCCACCAGGCGTTGACGTCCTTGGGGTCCTTGCCGACGGGGATCTGGGAGCCGTCGTCCGGCTTGGGGGATTCGGGCATCCCGCCGGCTCCGAAGGTGGCGGGCGCGAAGTCGAGGCCCTTGACGGCGGTGCGGAGGTTCTGGCTGAGCTGGCGGTCGGCGGTGTCGAAGTGCGCGAGCAGCGTCTTGACCGTGACGGAGTTGGCGACGGCGAGCTGTTGCACGCGTAGGGCGTTGAAGGGGCTGAGCCGGGCCCACTGGTCGAGGGGGCTGCCGGGGCGCACCATGACGGTGCCGTCTGGGGCCACCTGCCAGCCCATGCTGGTGAGCCGGCCCACCGATTGGGTGACCTCGGACTTCGTCTGGGTCAGTTGGGCGCCGCCGCTCTGGAGCGCGGCCTGGGCGCAGGTGAGCGCCTCGTGGATGCGTTGCATGCGCTGCAGGGTGGGCTCGGCCTTGGCGATGGCGGCGTCGGCGGCGGTGCCGGTCCAGCCGGAGCGCAGGCCCGCGAGGGTGGCGCGCTGTTTGTCGATCTGGCCGGAGAGGGCGGCGGCCTTGGTGGCGACGTCGGCGGCGGATTGGGTGAGGCCTTCGGGGCGGGAGGCCTCGACCTGGGGGATGGTCACGGTCATCGCGTCGCGCCGATCATCGGGGCCCGGGTCACTGACCGAAGGCGCGCAGTCGGCGGCCGAAGTCGTCGTCCACCTGGCCGTAGTGGGTGGCCGCGGTGGTCAGTTTCTCGGAGTGATCGGTGAGTTCTGCGCCGACGACGCCGGCCGCGGAGTCGAAGACGGCGGCGACGAACTGGCAGGCACCCTCGGTCTGCAGGCCGGCCATGTCGCCGCCGGCGTTGGTCACCGGCGCCCCCGGCTGCATGTCGGTCACGTACCTGCCGACGTCGGTCTGAGCAGTCGCGGCGGACCGCAGGTGCTCGGGGTTGACCTGGAGTCGTCCTCCCATGCGGCCATCGTAAGCCCGGTGATGGTGGGTCGATGGCGGCAAGTTTCGGAAATGCCGCAAGCCGCCGGGGCGCTCGATCGCGGTGGGCTGCACGTCCTGGTCGAAGAATGACCTCAGGGAATCGAAACGGTGAATCGTGGTGCGCGATACTGGGATTGAACCAGTGACCTCTTCCGTGTCAGGGAAGCGCTCTCCCGCTGAGCTAATCGCGCCGGGTTGCTACTTGGAGGTGGAGACGGGAATCGAACCCGTGTGCACGGCTTTGCAGGCCGTTGCCTCACCACTCGGCCACTCCACCGCTGGGTTGATGCCACTGCATCCCTCGAGCGGATGACGGGATTCGAACCCGCGACCCTCACCTTGGCAAGGTGATGCGCTACCAACTGCGCTACATCCGCGTGCCACGGGCGAGATCGTCGCCCGTCGCGGTGGGAAACATTAGTCGACGTGAGCGACGGGGCACAAATCCGCTAGCCAGGGGGTGTTTTGTGCACGGCGGGACACGCGCGGACGGCGTCGAGGTGGACGCCAGGTGTCGTCCCGTCGATCCGCGACGTGGCTGCGCCGGTGGCCGGGCGCGGACGGGTCCCGACGGTGCCGGAATCGAGCCGAGCACCGGATTCTTGGTCTGCGTGCACGGCGTGTTAATCTTCCTCGGCCATCCGGCCACGGCCGGAGGAATCTCCCGGTCCCGTAGCTCAGTGGGAGAGCGTCCGCCTCACACGCGGAAGGTCGCTGGTTCGAAACCAGCCGGGACCACCACCACGTCTTCGCGAGTCCCTTGGCACTCGCTTCCACTGCTCGCGATGCGTCGAGTTCTGCACCCGGGCTGCCCGAGACGCCACGACACGACCCCCTTGCAGACGTCGCGCGATGGGCGCCGAGTTCTGCGCCAGGGCCGCGGTGGGCGCATGCCGACGACCAAGGCGCAGACGTCGCGCGAAGTGCGCCGAGTTCTGCGCCAGGGCTGCGCTCGCATCCCATTCACGACCCTCACGCAGAAGTCGACACCTGTTGTCGCTCAACCAGTTGCGCCCCGGGCCGCCAGGCGGCGCCACGTCGACGTTGTCGCTCGTTGTCGCTAAGGGGTGGGCATGGCCACGAATGGTCCGGCTGCCACGACATGACATGCCACGCCCACCCCGGCGCCGGCGGGTCGAACGACCATGATCGGACCGCGCCTCAGTAGTCCGGCCCGCGGCCGGCCCGAAAGTGCAGTAGTCGGCCCGGATACCGCGACGCGTCGGATGATGTTGAATCCGCAACGTACGTGGCGCCCGGGGTGTCACGGCGTCGACGGATGGAGTCTCGCTGATGACCGTGGCCGACACGGCCGTGCTGACCGGGCACGTGGTGCGCCCGGGCGACGCCGACTACCCCGAGGCCCGCGCCGGGTGGAACGGATTGCACGCACGCCGACCCGCGGTGGTGGTGTTCGCGGAGGACGCCGCAGACGTCGTCAACGCCGTCGCCTGGGCGCGCATCCACGGGGTCCCACTGCGCGCCCGCAGCGGCCGCCACGCGCTGGAGGGATGGAACGCCGTCGACGACGGCATCGTCGTCGACGTCAGCCGGCTCAAGGCGGTGGCGGTCGACGCCGACGCCCACACCGCGACCGTGGGCGCCGGACTCGACCAGCTCGAGGCCGTGACGGCGCTGGGGGAGGCCGGATTCGCCGCGCCCACCGGCACCGAGGGCTCGGTGGGGCTCGTCGGCGCCACGCTCGGCGGCGGTTTCGGCTTGCTCACCCGCCAGTTCGGGATGGCGTCGGACCACCTGCTGGCCGCCGAGATCGTGGTGGCGCCCGCCGGCGGCGGCGCCGAGGTGCTGGTGGTCGACGAGCACCGGCACCCCGACCTGCTCTGGGCGCTGCGCGGTGCGGGCAACGGCACCTTCGGCATCGTCACGTCCCTGACGTATCGCATCCGCCCGCTCACCCGCGTGGTGCACCTCGTCGCGACCTGGACCGGGCTCACCGACCTGGCCGCGGTGTTCGCGATCTGGCAGCGCTACGCCCCGCGTGCCGACGAGCGGCTCACCAGCCAGCTCGAGATCACCGGCGAGGCGGTGGTGCTGTCGGCCCTGATGATCGACGGCTCGGAAGCCGAGGCGCGCGAGGCGCTCGCGTCGCTGCTGGGCATCGGGCGGCCCGCCGTCGTCGTCACCGACACCGGCTGGGCCGAGACGTTTCGCGCCTTCCAGATCCCGCTCGACGAGGAGCCGGCCAACTGGAAGTTCACGTCGCAGTTCGTCACCGCGACGTTCCCACCCGAGGCCATCGACCTGCTGGTCGACTTCCTGTCGACCGCCCCACCGGGGTGCAACTACTTCACCAACGCCTTCGGCGGGGCGGTGGCCACCAGCGAGCCGCCCGGCGGATCGGCCTTCGCCCACCGCCGTGCGCTGTTCTACGCCGAACCCGGCGCCGGCTGGGGGGTGCGCGGTGGCCCGCCCGCCGATGCCGAGCAGACCGCGGCATGCCTGGACTGGGTGCGCCGGGTCTCCGAGGCGTTGCAGCCCTACGTCGACGGCGCCTACGTCAACGTCCCCAACGCCGATCTCGACGACTGGGAGACGGCGTACTGGGGCGCGAGCGTCCCGCGGCTGCGCGCCGTCAAGGCGGGTTACGACCCGGACCGCGTCTTCGACGCCGAGCAGGGCATCGCCGCGGATCTCGGGGAAGGTCGGCAACCCCGATGACACGAGCCGCTGCCGGCGACGAAACCGCCGACGAGATCTGCCGCGACTGCGGTTACGAGCCCGAACTGCAACGGTCGCTCAACGGCTTCCAGATGTTCGCCGTGGCGTTCGCGTCCATGTCGGTGGTCATGGGCATCTTCGCCACCTACGACGACATGCTGAGAAGTGCTGGGCCCGTGGGCATCTGGTTGTTCCCGCTGATCGGGGTGGGTCAGCTGCTGGTGGCCCTGGTGTACGCGCAGTTCGCCGCCCGCATCCCGCTGTCCGGCGGCAGCTACTCGTGGGCATCGCGATTGGCCAATCCGCGCGTGGGTTGGGCCTTCGGCTGGATGGCCTTCCTGGGTGCGGTCACCGGGCCCGTGGCGATCGACGACGCGCTGGCGACCCAGTGCCTGATGCCGCTGTTCGGCATGGCGCCCGACGAGACGACCGGCCGCCTCATCACCGTGGGACTGCTGGTGAGCCAGGCGGCGCTGGCCATCGCCGCCACGCGCATCGTCGGATGGGTCAACTCGCTGTCGGTGGCCGTCGAGTTGGCCATCCTGTTCGTCCTGGGCATCGCGTTCGCCGCGGTCATCATGCTCACCGGCGACGGTCAACCGCAGAACCTGGTGTCGCGCGGCCTCGCCGCAGGCGACCCCAACTACTTCGCCCTCGGGGGCGGGCTGATGGCGGCCACGCTCATGGGCCTCAACACCCTCGTCGGCTTCGAGACCGCGGCGAACATGTCCGAGGAGGCCGCCGACGCCACCCGAACCGTGCCGCGGGCCATCATCGGCTCCGTGTTGGCGTCGGCCGGGCTGGGCTTCGTGTTCCTGATCGTGCTGACCATCGCCGTGAAGGACGTGCCCACGGTGTCGGCGAGTGCGTCGCCGGTCGCCGAGGTGATGCGCGAACAGTTCGGACCCACGTGGGAGCGGCCGTTGCTGGCCGTCATCGCGGTGGCCTTCTACGGGGCCGCGCTCGTCGCGGTCGCCTCGACGTCGCGCTACATCTACGCGATGGCCCGCGACGGCCGCTTCCCAGCGGCTCGCATCATGGAGCGCGTCGATCCGCGGACGCACACGCCCATCCCGGCCACGCTGCTGGTACTGGCCATCGGGATCATCCTGATGATCGTGCTGCCGGGGGAGGCGTTGATCCAGCTGATCGCCACGTCGACGATCATCGGCATCGCGCTCTACGCCATGACCGTCGCGCTGTACCTCGCGGTGCGCCGCACGATGGTGCGCAGCAGTGGGTTCGACCTCGGCCGCTTCGACCGGCCGGTCGCGATCGCGGCGCTGGTGTGGGTGGTCGCGGCCCTGGGCACGGTGCTGGTCTCGAGTGCCACGGTGGCCTCGCTGCTCATCGTCCTCGGACTGCTGGCGGCCGGGTTGGCGTACTACCTGTACATGTGGAAGTTCAATCGCGCGGTGCTCGAGCAGGAGCCTGGCGATCCCGACGCGTTCGTGCAGCCCGCCTGACGCCCCGGGCAAACCCCCGTCCGAGCCTGGCAAACCCGTTCAAGCGTAAGCAATTCGTCATTCTTTCGGACCCCCTCTGCCGACCCTTCGTCTGCGCAGGCAGACGCCTCACAGCGTGTTACTTTCGAGGCGCCACCGCCACTTCTACGACGAGGGGAGGGATGCGTGATGGACGCGCGCACCCAACTGTCACGACTGGACCCTTCGGTCCGCGAAGCCCTCGCGCGCCGCATCAAGGGCCGCCTGGCCGAGGCGCCCGACGGGGCGCAGCGCGACACGTCGGGCGAGCCCTCCGGAACGCCCGGGGCCGCGGCGGCCGACCACGACCTGACCATCGTCGGTGGAGGCGTGTCGGCACTGACCCTGGCGCTGGAACTGCGCGATGTGCGTCCGGCCACCCGCATCCAGGTGATCGAGCCGCACCCGCACCCCGTCGCCGAGATCACCCACACCGTCGGCGAGTCCACCGTCGAGATCTCCGCGCACTACCTGCGCGACCGCCTGGGCTTGCGCGACCATCTGCAGAACCATCAGCTGCGCAAGATGGGTCTGCGAATGTTCTTCTCGCACAACGGCAACACCGACATCGCCCAGCGCACGGAACTCGGCAGTTCGACGTTCGTACCGCAGCCCAGCTACCAGATCGACCGCGGCAGGCTCGAGAACGAGTTGCACCAGCGGTGTCGGCAGGCCGGCGTCGACGTGGTCACCGGCCGGGTCACGGCGATCGACCTCGCCGACGATGACGGTCCGCACGTGGTGCACGTGCAGGGCGACGACGGGGTGACGCAGACGACGGCGCGCTGGGTGGTCGACGCGTCGGGACGCAACCGCGTGCTGCCGCGGGAGCTGGGTCTCAAGCGGCCCAACGGGCACGAGTGCAACGCCGTCTGGTTGCGCATCGCCACCGAGATCGACGTCGGGCGTTGGAGCGACGACCCGCAGTGGCGCGCGCGCCTGGTCGAGGGTGACCGCGCGTTCTCGACGAATCACCTGATGGGCGAGGGCTACTGGGTGTGGCTGATCCGTCTGGCCTCCGGTGCGACGAGCGTCGGCATCGTCGCCGACCCGAGGTACCACGCGTTCGACACCTTCAACACCGCTGCGAAGGCCCGGGCGTGGCTGCGCGAGCACGAACCCCAGTGCGCCGCCGTCCTGGACGCCGACGAGCATCTGATCAAGGACTTCCGCGTGATGAAGCACTACAGTCACAGCGCGACCAAGGTGTACGACGGTCGGCAACGGTGGTGTCTCACCGGCGATGCCGGGGTCTTCCTCGACCCGCTGTACTCCTCGGGCCTGGACCTGGTGGCCATCGGCAACGGGCTGATCGCCGACATGGTGGCGCGTGACCTCGACGGTGAGGACGTCGTGGCGCGGGCCGCGGTCAGCGACTCGCTGTTCCGGTCGCTGACCGACATGTGGCTCAACATCTATCGCGACCAGTACGTGCTGATGGGCTCTCCGACGGTCATGTCGGCGAAGGTCATCTGGGACATCGGGTTCTACTGGGGATTCGTCGGGTACCTCTACGCCAACCACGGTTTCGCCAACGTCGCCGACGATCCCGCGGTCGTGCCGCACCTCGACGGCATGATCGCGCTGAGCAACCGGATGCAGCTGTTCTTCCGCGAGTGGGCCGCCCTCGAACGCGGCGACGGCGGAGCGGATGCCCAGCACGCCGACGCCGAACTCGGGCGCTTCGTGGACCTGTATGCACCGCTGAACTTCATGCACACGCTGCACGTGGCGATGATGGGCACGTCGAGCGCCTACGCCGAGCAGTTCGTCGACAACGCACGGTTGCTGCGGCACGTCGCCGGACAGGTCGTGGAGACCGTCGTCGAGGCGTACGCGCAGCGCTTCGACGACGACGCCGCGATGCTCGCCGTCCAGCGCTGGCAGGCCGACCCGCTGCTGCGGGAACTGCGTTCCATCCATCGACACGACCAGGTCGTCAATCCGCTCAGCACCGAGTGGATCTTCGACCGCGCGGCCGCTCGTTGACCGACAGCTCGAGGAAACCCGTGTCCACCGAATCCACCTTCGAACCCCTTGCCATCGTCGGCATCGGATGTCGACTGCCCGGTGACGTCGCGTCGCCCGCGGACTTCTGGGAGCTGCTCTGCGACGGTGTCGACGCCACCCGCGAGGTGCCCGAGAGTCGGTGGACCGCAGCACGATTCTTCGATCCGAGCCCGAAGAAGGCCGGCAAGATGGTCACCCGCCGGGGTGGCTACCTGAGCCAGATCGACCAATTCGACGCGTCGTTCTTCGGGGTGTCGCCGCGCGAGGCGAACCTGCTCGACCCGCAGCAGCGGCTGCTGCTGCAGGCCACGTGGGAGGCCCTGGAGGACGGGGGTCTGCCGCCGGAGGCGTTGGCAGGCACCGACGTCGGCGTGTTCGTCGGAGGCTTCACCCTCGACTACCAACTGCTGCAGAACCAGGGCCGCACCAGTCGATTTCGCTTCAAGGCTCATTCCGCCACCGGGATGATGATGACGATGTTGGCGAACCGGATCTCGTTCGCGTTCGACTTCCGCGGGCCCAGCATGTCCGTCGACACGGCGTGCTCGAGTTCGTTGGTCGCGGTTCACCTTGCGGCGCAAAGCATCTGGAATGGCGACTGCAGCCTGGCGATCGCCGGTGGCGTGAACGTCATCGTGGGCCCCAACACCGCGATCGCGGAGTCCAAGAGCGGCTTCCTCAGCCCCGACGGCCGGTGCAAGGCCTTCGACGACTCCGCCGACGGTTACGCCCGCGGTGAGGGCGGTGCCGTCGTGGTCCTCAAGCCGCTGCGCCGTGCGGTGGCCGACGGTGACCCGATCTACGCCCAGATCCTGGGCTCGGCCGTCACGCAGGACGGCCACACCAACGGCATCACCGTGCCCAGCGAGGACGCACAGCGCAGCGCGATCACCACGGCGCTGCGCCGCGCCGGGGTCGAGGCCAACGACGTGGGCTACGTCGAGGCCCACGGCACCGGAACCCCGGTGGGCGATCCGGTCGAGATGCGGGCCTTGGCCGCGGCGTTGGCCGCCGATCGACCCGCCGGCGCCCCGCTGGTGGTGGGGTCGGTCAAGACCAACGTCGGTCACCTGGAGGCCGGCGCGGGCGTCGTCGGGCTCATCAAGACCGCGCTGGTGCTGCGCCACGGTCACATCCCGGCCAACCTGAACTTCGACAACCCCAGCAGGCTCATCCCGTTCGACGACCTCGACGTCGAGGTACCGCGCACCGGTCGGCCGTTCCCGGCGGGTCCGCGGCGAGTGGCGGGCGTGAACTCGTTCGGCTTCGGCGGCACCAACGCCCACGTGGTGCTCGCGGAACCGCCCCGGACGCCGACGGACGGCGTGGCCACGCCCGCGGCTGCCGTGCCGACCCTGCTGCCCATCTCCGCACGCAGCGAGGAGGCCCTGGTGGCCATGGCGGGCAACCTCGCCGGCTACCTCGAGGCGAACCCCGGCGTCGGCCTGGCGGACCTGGCGTACACCCTCGGGCAGCGTCGCTCGCACCTGAGCTTCCGTCGGTCCCTGCTCGCCGACGACGTCGCGGACGCACGCGAGCAGTTCGCGTCGCTGGCATCCGCGGGCGGCCACACCGCGACGGCCGACGGTGGCCAGATCTCCGGTGGCCAGATCTCCGGTGGCCAGATCTCCGGCGGCCGCACGTCCACCGCGGCGCGCCCGCTGGTGTTCGTCTGCACCGGCATGGGACCGCAGTGGTGGCGGATGTGCCGCGGGCTGCTCGGCGTCTTCGACGTGTTCACGGCGAGTATCGAGCGCACCGACCGCGAGCTGTCCCGGCTGGCCGGGTGGTCGCTGCTGGAGGAACTGCGCCGCGACGAACACGACTCGCGCATGAGCGAGACCGAGTTCGCCCAACCCGCCAACTTCGCCATCCAGGTGGCCCTGGCCGCGCAACTCGCGCACTTCGGCATCACGCCCGATGCCGTGATCGGGCACAGCGCGGGCGAGGTGGCCGCGCACCACATCGCCGGCCTCTTGACGTTCGAACAGGCCGTGCACGTCATCCACCACCGCAGTCGGCTGCAGCAGCGCACGTCCGGGCAGGGCCGCATGCTGGCGGTCGGCTGCACCGTCGACGAACTGCTGCGCACGCTCGACGACGCCACCCGCGAGGCGTTCCACGACAGGGCGTCGGTGGCCGCCATCAACTCCCCGTCGGCGGTGACCCTGGCCGGCGACGACGAGGTCATCGCCGAGATCGCCCGTCAGCTCGACGCCGCCGCGATCTTCACCCGGCTGCTGGTGGGTTCGGTGCCGTACCACTCGCCCTACATGGACGCCATCCGGGGCGATCTGCGCGAGGCGCTCGGCGGGTTGTCGTCGGGCACGGCGACCGTCCCGCTGTACTCCACGGTCACCGGTGAACGGCTGTCGCAGTACGGGGACGGGGCCGCCTACTGGTGGCAGAACACGCGTGCCACGGTGCTGTTCGAGCCGGCCCTGCGGCGCCTGCTCGACGACGGGTACACCGACTTCGTGGAGCTGGGTCCCCACCCGGTGCTGGCGGCATCCATGCTCGAGATCGCGGGCTCCCAACAGCTCTCGGTGTTCGCGACCCAGCGCCGCCAGGACGACGACGGCCGCACGCTGCTGGGCTGCGTCGGACAGCTGTACGGCCGCGGGCACGACGTGGCCTGGGACGTGCTGGCCCCGCGTGACGGCGCCCGGCCGCTGGCGCTGCCGTCATACCCGTGGCAGACCAGGCGCTACTGGAACGAGCCGCCGGAGGCGGCCGAGGACCTGCACTACACGCCGGTGCACCCACTGCTCGGCCAGCCGATCGAGGCCTCCCATCCCACCTGGGAGGCCGAGTTCGGCACCGCGAGCATCGGGTTCCTCGCCGATCACCGCGTGCAGGGCAGCGTCGTCGTGCCCGGCGCGGTGTTCCTCGAGATGGCCATGGCCGCGGCGCAGCAGGTCTACGAGACCTCCTGCAGCGTCCACGATCTGGCGTTGCACCGCGCCCTCATCCTCGACGACGCGTGTGATCCCCTCGTCCGCACCACGCTGCATCAGGACACGGGCATGGTCGAGATCTCGGCGTTCACCGCCGTCGGCGATGGGGACTTCGCGTGGTCGGTGACGGCGAGCGCGCGGGTCGCGCCGCGAGCACCGCGGCCCGCCGGGCACGTGCCGCGCGAGAGCGCCACCACGGTGCTCGACGGCGAGCAGTTCTACGCCCGCACCCGTGACCTCGGCTTCGACTACCGGGAGGCCTTCCAGGGCATCCGCGCCGTGCGCGCGGGAGAGACCTGGGCCAGCGCCGAACTGGGCGTCCCGGCGCAGGTCGCGGCCGAGGCCGCGAGCTTCGGCTTCCATCCGGTGCTCGTCGACGCCGCGTTCCAGACCCTGTTCGCCACCACGTTCGACGGCCAGACGACGTTCGACGGCCAGACGACGGCCGCGGGCACGTTCGTGCCCACGCGCATCCGGCACTGCGCCGTCTACGGTGCCCCGCAGCAAGCCATGACCGCGCACGTGCGGGTGGTGTCGGCCGACGCCGAGCAGATCGAGAGCGACATCGTGGTCGTCGACGCCGACGGCGACACCCTGGCCGTGTTCGACGGCTTCACGGTGCAGTCGCTGGGCTCGTCGTCGACGATGTCGACCGAGCGTCTCGACCGCGGGCTCTACGAGGTCGCGTGGGTCCAGACACCGGACGCGGCGGACGATCTCGCCGAGGCGGTCGCCGCCGACGAGTCCCGCTGCTGGCTGGTGCTCGCCGACGACGACGGCTTCGGTGCGCTCCTCGCCGGCGGGCTGCGGCGGCGTGGCCACCGCGTCCGCACGGTGGCCCACCGCCAGGTCGACGGCCTCGTCGAGACCGCCGACGGGTACCTCACGGACCCCGCGCGCCCGGATCAGCTGCGCGAGCTGGTCAAGCTCCACCTGGAGCGGGAGGGACGGCTCGACGGCATCGTGGACTGCTGGCCGCTGGACGTGGCCGGCGGCACCGGCGATGCCGTCGATGCCGGCGATACCGTCGAGTCGATCGGCCGGCTGGGCGTGTTCGCCGTGCTGCATCTGGTCAACGCCGTCGCCGAGGCCGACGGCCTCAGCCCGCGGCTGCACGTGATCACCCGCAACGCGCAGCCGGTGCTGCCCGGCGACGCGTGCGTGCCCGAGCAGGCGACGCTGTGGGGCATGGGCCGCGTGCTGGGGCATCAGGAATTCGCCGAGTACTGGGGTGGACTCGTCGACCTGGGGGCCGGGGACACCGCCGGGGACGCCGCGGGTCGCGAGGCGACGGCGGGACGGGTGCTCGACCACGTCCTGGGCGGCGGCCGGGAAGACCAGGTCGCCATCCGGGGAGTCACGACGCTGGTCCCGCGGTTGCGGGCGTGCACCGGGCTCACCAAGCCGTTGCCCGTCACCCTCACCGCCGACGGCGCCTACGTCGTCACCGGTGGGCTCGGCGCGCTCGGGCTGACCATGGCGGCGCATCTCGCCGAACGGGGCGCGCGGCACGTCGTGCTCTGGGGTCGCCGCGCACTCCCGCCCCGCAGCCAATGGTCGGAGATCGCCGAGGACGACCCGTGGTTCGCCACCGTCGCGGCCGTGCGGCGGATCGAGGCGCGCGGGACGTGGGTGACGAGCGCGAGCGTCGACGTCACCGATGCCGAGGCGGTGCGGGGCTGGCTGGACGGGCACGCCGCAGCCGGCGGACGCCCGATCCGCGGCATCGTGCACACCGCCGGTGCCGTCCAGGATCGCCTGCTGGTCAACATGACCGAGGACGACTTCACCACGGTGCTGGCACCCAAGGTCACGGGCACCCGGGTACTCGACGAGGTCTTCGAGGGCCAGCCCCTGGAGTTCTTCGTGATGTTCGGCTCGGCCGGTTCGGTGATCGCCTCACCGGGACAGTCGAACTATGCCGCCGCCAACGCCTACCTGGACGCCTTCGCCGAACGGCGCCGCGCGCGCGGGCTGCCGGCGCTGACCATCGGCTGGGGTCCGTGGTCGGTGGGCATGGTGGAAGACCTTCGGCTGGAACAGCTGTACGCGCAGCGGGGCATCGAGCTGATCACGCCGCGGGTGGGAACCCTGGTGTTCGACCGGCTGCTCCATCAGCGCCCTGCGGCGGTCGTCGCGATCACCGCCGACTGGAACCGCGCCAGACAGGCCGGGCTCGGTGACCGGATGCCTGCGATGTTCGCCGAGCTGCAGGCCGGCGACGCCACGGCTGCCGACGAGGCCGGTTCGTCGGTCCTCGACGCGCTCGCCGGTATGGACGCGACGGACCGGCTCACCGCGGTCACCGCGCTGGTCACCGAGATCGTGGCCGCGGTATTCGATTGCGCCCCAGCCGAGGTCGCGTCCCACGAGACGCTCGACGACCTGGGGCTGGACTCCATGATGGCCATGGAGTTCCGGGTGCGGCTCAACGCGACGTTCGGCGTCGACGTGCCCGTGTTGGAGATCCTCCGCGGCGTCAGCGTTGACGTGTTGGCGGCGCGTGTGCTCGCCGACCTGCCGAGTCCCGGCGGTGCGGCAGGCGGTGACCTCGACGAGACGACGGACGGGCCCGACCTCACCGAGGCCGACGTCGACCAGTTGGTCGACGACCTGTCCGACGAGGAGTTGCGCGCCCTGCTCGCCGAACTCGAACGGGACGCCGCTGCGGGCGACCCCGTGGTACCGCAGCCCGGCGAGGGAGCGGACACGCCGTGACCGACCCGGGCGGTTCGCCCGCCATCGTCGTCCGCGGAATGTCGAAGTCCTACCGGGGTCGTCCGGCCGTCCGCGGGCTGGACCTCCGCGTGGAGCGCGGGGAGGTCTACGCCATCCTGGGGCCCAACGGCGCGGGCAAGACCACCACCATCGAGATCCTCGAAGGCCACCGCGCGCGCGACGGCGGTGACGTGACGGTGCTCGGCGAGGACCCCGCCACGGCCGGCCGCGCCTGGCGCGCCCGCATCGGCATCGTGCTGCAGGAGGCCAGCGACTTCGGCATGCTCACGCTCGACGAGACCATCGACATGTTCGCGAAGTGCTACGGCCGGGCGCGCAGCACCGCGGAGGTCTTGGACCTGGTGGGTCTCGGGTCGGCCAGGGGCAAGCAGGTGCGCACGCTCTCGGGTGGTCAGCGCCGCCGCCTCGACGTGGCGCTGGGCATCATCGCCGTCCCCGACCTGCTGTTCATGGACGAACCCACGACGGGCTTCGATCCCGAGGCGCGGCGACGGTTCTGGGATCTCATCCGGTTGCTGGCACGCGATGGCACCACCATCGTGCTCACCACCCACTACCTGGAGGAGGCCGCGTCGCTGGCCGACCGGGTGGCGGTGATCGCCGAGGGGCGTCTGGTGGCCGTCGACACCCCGGCCGGGCTGACCGCCCGGGCGAATTCGGTCGCTACGGTGCGCTGGGTCGAGGACGGCCGCGTCCACGTCGAGGAGACCGACCGCCCGACCGAGCTGATCCGGTGGCGATCGGTCCTTGGGGCCGAGATGACCGACCTCACGGTGACGCGGCCGACGCTCGAGGACGCCTACCTGCGACTCATCGGGGCGGCGCGATGACCGCCGCCGACGACGTGGTGCGGTCGCGGCACCGCGCCGAGCGCACACCGGATGCCCTGCCGTCGGTGGTGCGCATCGGGTGCTCGCGCATCGTGCCCGAATTGAAGATGTTCTACCGCAGGCCCGAGCAGCTGATCATGACCTTCACGCTGCCGGCCATCATCTGCATCCTGCTGGGATCGATCTTCTCGCAACGACTTCCGGACAGCCCCACCAGCACCGGCGCGGTCATCGCCGCGAGCATGCTGGCCTACGGCATCCTGTCGACGTCGTTCATCAACCTCGGCATCAGCGTGGCCGCCGACCGCGACAGCGGCGCCCTGCGCCGGTTGCGCGGCACCCCGGCCACCGCCACGTCGTACTTCGTCGGCAAGATCGCCCTGGTCGCCGTCGTCAGCCTCGCCGAGGCCGTGCTGCTGCTCGCGGTCGGCGTCGCCATGTTCGGGCTGCGGTTGCCCTCCGGCGTCGCCGGCTGGTGGACGCTGACGTGGGTCTTCGTCCTCGGCATCACGAGCTGCTCGCTGCTGGGCATCTTCGTCAGCAACCTCGCGAGCAACGCGGTCTCGGCGGCCGTGCTGACCAACGGGCCCGCCGTCGGCCTGCAGTTCGTCTCCGGCACCTACGTGCCGCTGATGGCGCTGCCGACGTGGATGTTGGCCATCGGCTCGGTGTTCCCGGTGAAGTGGATGGCGCAGGGTTTCCGATCGGTACTGCTGCCGCCGGAGATGGTGGTCTTCGAGCCCGCGGGCAGCTGGGAGCACTGGCGCACGTTCCTCGTGCTGGTGGCCTGGACCATCGGCGGACTCATCGCCTGCCTGCGCGTCTTTCGATGGTCGGAAGGGGACTGACGCCCGTGCCCTCGCTGCTGAACGTCACGTATCACTTCTTCCTGCAGCTCGCCGTCATCCTGGTGACCTACCGGCTGCTGTGGCCGCTGTTCCGTCGGCTCGGCCAGGTGCAGGTGGTGGCGATCATGGTCGCCGGGTTCCTGCTGGGCCCGTCGGTACTGGGATGGATCTGGCCCGCCGGCCAGCAGTGGCTGTTCCCGTCGAAGCTGGCGGTGGGCGCCGAGAGCATCACGCATCCGAACCTGATCGCGCTGTACGTCATGGGTCAGCTCGGCCTGGTGTTGTACATGTTCCTGGTGGGGGCGTCGTTCCAGCTCGACATCCTGGGCAACCACGGGCGGCAGGCGGGTGCGACGTCGGTGGCGGGCATCGGGGTGCCGCTGGTGCTCGGCGGCGCCGTCGGCTGGTGGCTGGTGGGGTCGGGCGGGTACTTCACCGACGCGGTGGCGCCGTGGCAGGGTGCGCTGTTCGTGGCCGCCGCCGTGGCGATCACGGCGTTCCCCATGCTGGCGTGGATCGTCTACGACTCCGGGCTGCTGGGCACCCGGTTGGGCACCATGGCGCTGTCGTGCGCGGCCGTCGACGACGCCTGTTCGTGGGTGCTGCTGGCGACCGTGGTCGCCACGGCCAAGGGCAGCGTGATCGGCGCCGTGGTGGCGGTGGGAGGCGGGCTGGCGTACCTCGCCTTCATGCTCTCCGTGGGGCGGCCGCTGCTGGCCAAGTTGGAGACGTGGACGCCGCCGCGCGCCGACGTCGAGCGCACCGGTGGGCTGCCCATCGCCCACGTCGGTGTCGTCCTGCTGGTGCTGCTCGTCGCGAGCTGGTTCACCGATCTCGTCGGCATCTACTCGGTGTTCGGCGCCTTCGTCGCCGGCATCGTCATGCCCAGGGGACCGCTGCTGGCGGCCATCCGCGAGCGCTTCGAGCCGTTGACGGCGTACCTGCTGTTGCCGGCGTTCTTCATCTACTCGGGCCTCAACACGCAGCTGAGCCTGATCTTCGACGGACCCACGCTGGCGATGGCCGCCGTGGTGCTGCTGGTGTCGTTCGCCGCCAAGTTCGGTGCGGTGGGCCTGGCCGCGCGATGGCAGGGGATGAGCTGGCTGGAGGCCGGGTCGATGGGCGCGCTGGCGAACGCGCGCGGTCTGATGGAGTTGATCCTGCTCAACGTCGGCTTCGAGGCGGGGTTGATCTCGGCGAAGCTGTACACGATCCTGGCGCTGATGACCATCGTCACCACGTTGGTGGCCACCCCGCTGCAGCGACTGTTCCAACGCCGACTGCACGCCTCGGGCGCGAGGTTCGGCCCGTCGGGGGAGGAGCCGCTGCGCGAGCGGCCGGACGCGACGTCGGCCCCCGGCTCCTGAACGCCCCCGGCCGAGCCTGCCAATCAGGGTAGGCGAACCTTATTGCAACACTTGGCAATTAGCGGCGACACCCGGAGGCGTGTTCCGCGGCGAGCCCGGCACGGGTCATGCACACTTGACCCGTGCACGAGGTGAGCTTGCCGGAGGTGGGGGAGGTCGTGGTGACCCGACGGGCAGAACTCGGGCGCAACCGCGCCGAGGCCGCCCGGGCCGCCGGCGTGGCAGAACGCACCTTGGCCGCGCTCGAGGCGGGCATCCGCTGGCCGCGCGAGGCCACCCGCGCGCGCATCGAGATGGCGCTGGGGTGGGAGGTCGGTAGCCTGGCCACCGTCCGCGAGGGCGGACGCCCGGTGACGTCGCCCAGCCGCTGGCGGGGCTCGCGGGGGAAGGGCACGCGGGTGGTGGCGGCCGCCGAGATCCGCGAGGAGACCGAGCGCGCGGAGATCGACGCGTTGGCCGGGCGGCTCGACCAGCTGAGCGCGCGGGGACTCATGGCCACGTCGCAATACGTCGCGATCCTGCTCGACACCGACCCGTCCGAAGGGTTCCGCCGCGGGGCCAAGGAGATCCCGTGGAGCGCGCGCGCCGCGGCCATGGGGGCCGACGCCCGCTGAGTTCGCCCGCTGCACCCACCCGAGATCAGGTCGCGGTCAGGTCGCGGAGGCCGCGGCGATCTCCGCGATCGCCGCGTCCAGCGCCTCGGTGAACTCGGCGTCGGACTGATCGACCGACAGGCCCTCGGTGAGCGCGCGGGAGAAGCTCGCGATCACGCCGTGGTTGCGAGCCAGCTTCGCGCACGCCTGCGCCCGGTCGTATCCGCCGGACAGCGCGACCACGCGGACCACGCGCGGATGCTGGGTGAGATCGAGGTACAGGTCGTCGGTGTCCGGCAGCGTGAGCTTGAGCATCACCTGCTCGTCGTCGAGGTCGTCGAGCGCTGCCCGCAGGGCGGCGGCCAGCTGGTCCTCGGCCTCCGCCTTGCGCGGGCTGTGGATGTCGACCTCCGGCTCGATGATGGGGACGAGCCCCTTCGCCGCCACCTGGCGGGCCACGTCGAACTGCTGGGCCACCACCGCGTCCAGGCCGGCTCCGGGCAGTGTGATGAAAGACCGTTCCTTGGTGCCGAAGATCCCGTGCGCGACGGCGCGGTCCAGCAGGCCCGACAGGTCGGGAATCGGCTTCATGGTCTGGGCGCCGTCGCGTTCCTCGGCGAGCCCCTTGTCGATCTTGAGGAAGGGGACGACGTTCTTGACGTCCCAGAGGTACTCCGCGGTGGGCCTGCCCTCGACGCTGCGCTCCATGGTCTGCTCGAACAGGATCGCGCCCAGGATGCGCCGTCCGTCGAACGCCGGGTTGGCGATGATGCGGCTGCGCATCTGGTGCACCAGGTCGAACATCTCGGCGTCGGTGGCGTAGGCGTCTTGCGGTATGCCGTACAGCGCCAATGCCTTTGGCGTGCTGCCGCCGCTCTGGTCCAGCGCGGCGATGAATCCCTCGCCGGTGCGTGCCTTCTCGAGCTGTTCTGGGTTCATCGCTGAGGTACCTCTGCAGGACGTCGGATCACCGGGCGTCACCATCATGGCCGACGCCCGTGGCGGACGTCACGCGACCCCCGGGCGAGGTGGCCGGGCCGCGCGCCGAGGTGGTGTCCGCTCAGCGCCGACGCACGTCCAGGGTCACGAAGTGCGTGGCGCATGAGATGCACGGATCGTGGTTGCGGATGACGCGTTCGCACAGCGTCGCCAGCGCGGCGTCGTCCAGCGTGTGGTTCCGCTCGATCACCTGGAGCAGTTCGTGCTCGATGGCTCCCTGGTTCTGCGCGGTCGGCGGAACGATCGTGGCCGAGCGCACCTCCGCGTCGGGTCCGATCTCGTAGCGGTGATACAGCAGGCCGCGCGGCGCCTCACTGACGCCGTGACCCACCCCGGGTCGCGGGGTCACCGGGACCGACGGCCGGGGCGGCGGCCGGTGGGACTCGATGATGCGCAGCGCTTCCTCGACCGCGTAGACCGTCTCCACCGCTCGTACCACGATGCTGCGGAAGGGGTTTCGACACTCCGGTCCGAGTCCGGCGGCGCGGGCCGCCGCCGCGGCGACCGGCGACAGTTTCGCGGAGTTCAGCGCGTATCGCGCCAGCGGACCGGTGAGATACCGGCCGCCGTCGAGGGTCGCGTGCAGAGCGGTGGAATGCGGCACCTGGCGTTCGACGACGTGCTCGGTGAAGTCCGCGACGGCGAACGGCGCGCCGATGCTGCGGGCAATGCCGCCGTCGTCGATCGGATACTCCTCGGCGGTGCTCAGGGCCAGGAACTCGTGGTCGGTCTCGACCTCGGGGAAGTCCAGGGCCGCAACGGTTTCCACGGTGGCGACGGCATCCTCGAGAGCGCGTCGCAGCAGCTCGGCGGTGGCCGTCAGCTCGTCGGCGGCAGGCGTCTTGTGGAAGCCGCCGACGCGGACGTTCACCGGATGTATGGGCCGGCCGCCGAGTACCTCGACGACGCGGTTGCCGGCACGCTTGAGGTTCAACCCGCGCTGCACCACGTCGGGGTGCTCCCTGGCCATGCTCATGGCGTCGGGATGACCGAGGAAGTCGGGCAGATGGAGCAGGTGGACGTGCAGGGCGTGGGAGTTGATCCACTCCCCGCAATACAGCAGGCGACGCAATGCGAGCAGTTCGGCGTCCAGCGTCACCCCACACGCCGCTTCGATCGCGTTGCACGCACTGACCTGGTAGGCCACCGGGCAGATGCCGCAGATGCGCGCGGTGATGTCGGGCGGTTCGGTGAACGCACGGCCGCGCAGCAGCGCCTCGAAGAACCGGGGCGGCTCGTAGACGTCGAGTTCGACGGATTCCACGTGACCGTCGGTCAGCACGACGTGCAGCGCCACCTCGCCCTCGACGCGCGTGAGCGCCCCCACCGTGACGGTGCGGCGGCGCGTCGTCACGGGTCGTCCCGGACGTCGGCGAAGCGCGGGGCGTTGAAGGTCGTGAAGACGCGCTCGACGTCGGTGTCGGACATCCCGTCGCGCGTCAGCAGCGGGATGAGCACCGCGGTGCGGGGGGTGGCGGTGGGACCGAAGCAGCCGTAGCAGCCCCGGTCGAACGACGGGCACAGCGCCCCGCAGCCGGCGTGGGTGACCGGGCCGAGGCACGGCGTCCCCGCGGCGACGGTCACGCAGGTGAGACCGCGCAGCTTGCAGTCGCTGCACACGGTCTTGGCGGGCAGTCGCGGGGTGCGCCCCACCAGCAGCGCCGCCAGGGTGTCCAGCAACTGGCCGCGGTCGATGGGGCAGCCCTGCAGTTCGTGGTCGACGGTGACGTGCGCCGAGGCGGGCGTCGACGTCGCGAGCACGTCGAGGTAGTCGGGCCGCGCATAGACCGTCGCCGCGAACTCGGCGACGTCGGCCAGGTTGCGCAGCGCCTGGATCCCGCCGGACGTGGCGCAGGCGCCGATGGCCACCAGCACGCGCGACTGCGCACGGATCTCGCGGATGCGGTCGAGGTCGCCGCTCGTCGTGATCGAGCCCTCCACCAGCGACACGTCGTAGGGGCCGCCCACGATGGTGCTGCTGGCTTCGGGGAAACTCGCGATGTGGACGCGCTCGGCCAGCGCGAGCAGTTCGTCCTCGCAGTCGAGCAACGTGAGTTGGCACCCGTCGCACGAGGCGAACTTCCACACGGCCAGCGTCGGCGGGGCCACGTCAGAGCTCCGCGACGCGCAGCGGGGCGTCGGCCAC
Source organism: Mycobacterium sp. DHQP2018-32-09 (assembly GCF_058148405.1). Classification (NCBI taxonomy): domain Bacteria; kingdom Bacillati; phylum Actinomycetota; class Actinomycetes; order Mycobacteriales; family Mycobacteriaceae; genus Mycobacterium; species Mycobacterium sp. DHQP2018-32-09. Next base: position 51,518 of record NZ_JBYVYK010000041.1, read on the forward strand.
GTCGTACCCGACGATGGGCCCGTCCCGGCACAACAGCAACGGGCCGAGCTGACAGTGCCCGCACCAGCCGATGCCGCACTGCATGTTGCGTTCCAGCGAGACCTGAATGTCGCTGCGCTGCAGACCCTTGTCCAGGAGGATCTCCGCGCACGCCCGCATCATCGGCTCTGGCCCGCACAGGAATGCAGCGGTGCGGTCCGGCTCGACGACGAGCCGGCGCAGCGGGTCGGTCACCAGTCCGACCTCGCCGAGCCAGCCGGGTAGTGGGACGTCGACGGTGGTGTGCACGGTCGCGGTGTCGCACCGGCTCCACGCCATCAGGTCGGCGGCGAACAGGACGTCGGCCCGGGTCCGGGCGCCCACGATCACGGTCACGCGGCCGAACCGGTCCGACTGCGACAGCGCCGACCCGGCGAGGGCGCGCAACGGCGCCAGGCCCACGCCGCCGGCCACCATCACCAGGTCACGGCCCCGGGTGTGCGGCAAATCCCAGTGGGTGCCGAAGGGTCCGCGGACACCCAGCACGTCGCCCGGCGCGGCGTCGTGCAGCGCCCGGCTCACCCCACCCACCGCGCGCACCGTGTGCAGGACGTCGAAGCGGTGCGGTTCCGCGATGCCGCTCACCGACAGCGGGATCTCGCCGATGCCGAACGCGTACACCATCATGAACTGCCCGGGCAGCGGCCTCGGCAACGGATCCTCCACGGGGGTGAGCGTCAGGGTCACGGTGTCGTCGGTCTCGCGGGCCTTCGCCGCCACGCGGTGGGGTGCGGGCCGCATCGGATGTCCTGCCCGCGCCGAGAACCAGCCGTCAGTCATGCGGGCGGTCCTGGGCGCGCGCCAGCGCCGCGATCTCTTGGGTGATGTCGATGCCGGTGGGACACCAGGCGATGCACCGGCCACAAGCGACGCACCCCGACGAGCCGAACTGGTCGTGCCAGGTGCCGAGTTTGTGGCTGATCCAATGGCGGTAGCGGGCCGCGCCGGAGCGGCGCCTGCTGCCGCCGTGAACGTAACCGAAGTCGAGGTCGAAGCACGACGTCCACTGCATCCAGCGTTCGGCGTGGTCGTCGGTGACGTCGGTGACGTCGGTGACGTCGGTGCAGAAACAGGTGGGGCACACCATGGTGCAGTTGCCGCACGCCAGGCAGCGATCGGCGACGTCGTCCCAGTGCGGTGATTCGCGTGCACCCGCCAGCAGGTCGCGGAGGTCGAGATCGGGCATGGTCGTCACCATCGCCCGACCGGCGTCGGCGACGGCCGCCCGGGCGTCGTCGACGTCCTCGCGGGTGGCGGGTCGTCCGTCGAGTTCGGCGAGGACGTCCGCCCCCTCGTCGCTGCCCGCCCGCACGACGTAACGGCACCCGGTGGGCGAGACGAGTTCGGTCAGGAGGAGGTCGTAGTCGTGTTCGCCGCCGCCGCCGCCGTTGCCGTTGCAGTGGCCGCCGCCGCCCTTGCAGTTCCCGCCGCCGCCGTCGCAGTTGCAGCGGTGGTCGCCGCCGACCCCGGGCCCGGTCCCCATGGATGCGCAGAAGCAGACGTCGCCCGGTTCGGTGCAGTCGACCGCCACGACGAAGATCCGCCGTCGGCGCGTGACGAAGGCGGGTTCGGGTCGTGCGGCCCCGCCGAGCACGCGGCCCAGGGTCGCGATGGCCGCCAGATCGCAGGCGCGCACGCCGAAGAACGCGTAGCGATCGGGTTCTCCGGCGTCTCCGGCGTTCTCGGGGTCTCCGGTCTGGCCGGCCTCGCCGTCCCGCGACGACCACAACCGTTGGCGGGGTGGGTGCAGGTACTGCTTCCACGACTGCGGGCCCGCCGAGTGCGCGAAGACGGCCGCGTCGGCACGGCGTCGCAACCGGTAGTGACCGGGGGCCACGTCGACGCCCCACCCGACGGGAAGGTCGGTGGCCGAACGGAGGTCGCCGAGGACGATGGCCCCGTCGCGCACCACCGGACCCACCACGCGATGACCCCGGCGGAGCAACGCGTCGACGAGCGCGGCCGGCCCCGAAGCGTCGACGACGACCGCGGACGGGACGGGCGTGCTGCTGCCGCTCATCCCAGCACCCTCGGCCGTGACCCCGCCGAGGGGCCAGGGCCGGAAGTCCTCACGCACCGGTGTGCCGGAGTGGTCCACGTCGCCGTGCGGGCGCGGATGGCGCGCAGCATCCGGCGCTCCACGAGGAAGTGCGCGACGTCGAACCAGGCATGGCCGACCGAGCCGCCGCTGGTGCGCACCAGGAGCCGGGTCCGGTCGCCCTCGGGGCGCAGCACGAATGCCCAAGAAGCCGAACAGGTGTGGCCAGCCACCCACCCCTCGTAGTCGGCAGGGGAGACCAGGACCAGGTGCGAGCCCGGGCGTACGGTCGCAACCCGGAGCCGGGCGCTGCACCGCCTGGCCAGCCACACGACGTCGCCGACCTCGCGACGCCGCCACTGTGGCGGGAGCCCTGCCCCGGCCACTCGGGCCGGCCACGGCGTGGCGGGAAAACCGGTACGCCCCTCGCCGATCCCCACCAGCCACGCCCACGCCACGGCGGCGGGCACGTCCACGGTGACGGCGCGGGTGCAGCGCGCCGCCGGGGCCCCCACCATCTCGTCGCCCGGCAGTAGCGCCTCCACTTCGGCGTCGGTGGCTCCCCAGCGGGACGTCCACGGCAGCACGTGGGCCCGGAAGAGCACCTCGATCCCGACCGCGGCCAGGGCCGCGGCCGGCACGGGACCACGCACGCGCGACCGCGGGG
>NZ_JBYVYK010000042.1:0-52784 GCF_058148405.1 Mycobacterium sp. DHQP2018-32-09
GCGCACCCGAACCGCCGCCCCTGCCGCCACGGGCCGCACCGGCGGCGCCCGCTGCCGCGGCCGGTCAGCCCGACGCCACCGCCGTGCGTGGACTGTGGAGCACCGTGCGAGAGAAGGTGCGTGAACGCCGCAGGCCCACCGACGTCATGCTCGACGGTGCCATCGTCGTTGCCGTCGAGTCGGACGTCCTGGTGCTCAGCCACGGTTCCGCGCCCCTGGCCAAGCGCATCAACGAGCCCCGCAACGTCGAGATCATCCGGGATTCGCTCAAGGACGTCTTCGGCGTCGACTGGAACATCCGTTGCGAGGCAGGCGCTCCCGTTGACGCGACACCGCAGCGTCAGCAGTCGCGTTCGGCCGCCATGGACGAACCGCCGCCCGACGTCGAGGACGAGGAAAGCATGCTGGCCGAGGCCCAGCGCGAAGACCCGGCGCCCCGCCGCGACCCCGAGGAGGTCGCCTTGGAGCTGCTGCAGAGCGAGCTGGGCGCGCGGCCCATCGAGAACCGGTGAGGCGCTAGGGCGTCCACCACGGTCGCAGGGGCAGCCCGCCGTCACGTCCCTTGGCGTCCAGCTTGACGGCCAGGACCTGGTGCAGCTGCACCACGTTGGTGTCGAAGCCCAACCGCGAACCCGCCATGTAGAGGCCCCACACCTTCGCGGTGGGCAGGCCCACCTCGGCAACCGCCTCGTCCCAGTGCTCCACCAGGTTGCGGCACCAGTCGCGCAACGTCATGGCGTAGTGGTGCCGCAGGTTCTCCTCGTGCACCACCTCCAACCCGGCGTCCTGTGCCTCGGTGATGATGCGGCCCGACCCGGTCAGTTCCCCGTCGGGGAAGACGTAACGGTCGATGAAACCGCCTGCCGCGGGCCCGGATCGGTTCTCGGGACGCGTGATGCAGTGGTTGAGCAGCAGTCCGCCGGTGCGCAGCTTGGACTTGAGGAACCGGAAGTAGGACGGGTAGTTGTGCACGCCGATGTGCTCGGTGAGGCCGATCGACGACACGGCGTCGAACCCGGACTCGCGGACGTCGCGATAGTCGGTGTGGCGCACCTCGGCCAGATCGCCCAACCCCTCCTCGGCGATGGCCCGCTGCGCCCACTCGGCCTGTTGCTTGGACAGCGTGACACCCAACGCCTTGACTCCGTGGCGGGCCGCGTACCGCACCATGCCACCCCACCCGCAGCCGACGTCGAGCAGGCGGTCACCGGGCTGCAGCCGCAGCTTCTCGAACACCAACCGGTACTTGTTCTCCTGCGCCTCCTCCAGCGTGGCGTCCACGCTGGGATAGCAGGCGCAGGTATAGGTCATCGACGGCCCCAACACCCACTCGTAGAACGTGTTCGACACGTCGTAGTGGTGGTGGATGGCGTCGGCGTCGCGAGTCTTGCTGTGCCGCAGCCCCTCTGCGATGCGTCGCCATCGGGGCAAAGCCTCCTGCGGCGGCGGTGCGATGGGCACCAGCCGCTCCAGTCCGATCGAACGCACGACGTTGGCGAGCACGCGGGCCGGCGGCCGCTTGAAGTCGAGCTTGTTCGACAGTGCCCGCAGCAGCTCGTACGGATCGCCGGGATGCACCCCCTGCGCCTCCAGGTCGCCGGCCACGTACGCCCGGGCCAGGCCGAGGTCTCCCGGCGCGGTCGCCAGATACGTGGTGCCACGGGGCGTCCGCAGGTCCAGGCCCAACTCGGCGTCCTGCGGACCCGACGTGCTGCCGTCGTAGGCGGTGAACTTCAGGGGCAGTTCGTCGCCGGCCGTGAAGATCTCGAGGATCTCCGCCAACGTGAGCTTGCCCACCGCCGAATTGGACTGGTGTGTCGTCATCGTCTCAGCACCGCCTTCCCATACAGGTCCAACAATCGCGAATCGGGGTCGTAGACCGACTTGGCCGTCCGGTAGGCCTCCCCACCGTAGAGTTCGTCGAACTCATCCTTGGAGTAATAAGCGTCGGAATACAGGGACTTATGCCCTTCGAGGTCGCTGACCTTGCGTTCGATCAGCCGGTTCGTGTGACCCTCGGTGGGACCGACCGGCACCGACGACCAGAAGCCGACGTTGACATAGGTGTGGTGGGCACGGATCGGATACAGCGGCCAGCCACCGTCGTCGCGCAATCGCAACGGGCACAGCCATATCGGTTCGATGGGCACGGTGTCCAGGAACCAGTCGACGAATTCCGTGGTGCGCTCGATGGGCAGCTCCACGTCCTGCACCACGCGCTCGCGCGGCGGCCTGCCGTTGCGCTTCTCGATGCGGTCGGCGACTTCGAACTTGCGGTCAAGGGCCACCAGCTTCCAGTAGAAGCTGCTGCGCCGGTAGCGTCGCGGCCAGAACCGCCGGATGGTGGGATTCTGCGTGCCGAATGCCCGTGAGCACCAGAACCAATCGGTGTCCCAGCGCCACAGGTAGTCGTGGATGGTGAGACGGTCGGTCTTGACCGCCCCGTTGCCGCCGGGGTGCTGGATGGACCGGTAGTACACGTCGGCGCCGGTGTAGTCGCTCACCGGTCCGGGCGCCGCCGTACGGAAGCCGAGGCACAGGTAGCCCTCGTCGGCGCTGAACACGACGCCGTCGAGGTAGTCGACGGGGGTGCCGTCGTGCCCCCCGGTGTCGATGATGCGGCCCATGGTCTCCACCAGGGCGGCCACCGACGTGAACCGCAGGTGCCGCAGCGCCACGAACGGCTTGACCTCCTCCAGCTCGATGCGCAGCCGCACCGAGTAGCCAAGCGTGCCATAGGAGTTCGGGAAGGCGCGGAACAGGTCGGCGTGCTGGTGGCGTGAGGCCGTCACCACCTCGCCGGCACCGGTCAGGACGTCCATCTCCAGCACCGACTCGTGCGGCAGGCCGTTGCGGAACGATGCCGACTCGATGCCGAGCCCGGTGACCGCGCCGCCGAGCGTGATGGTCTTGAGCTGCGGTACCACCAGCGGCGACAAGCCGTACGGCAACGTCGCCGCCACCAGGTCCTCGTAGGTGCACATGCCGGCGACGTCGGCCGTCCGGGCACGTTCGTCGACCGAGATCACCCCCGTCAGCCCCGACACGTCGAGGCCGGGCACGTCGGTCTTGGCCCGTGCACGGAACAGGTTGGAGGTCGGCTTTGCCAGGCGCACCGTGGCATTGGCTGGGATGTTTCGGTAACTGGCGAGGAGGCGCTCCACGCCTGCGGCGTGGGCAACCCGTGCGTCAGTCGCGACTGCGGACACGCATATACGCTAGTCCCAGGTCGCATCGCATGCGACAGCACCTGACGCGGACCACCGTCCGCGACCCGAGTTCACGAGGAGACAGCAACCGATGGCACAGGTCAGTGCGTCCAGCACCGTCTTGATCAACGCCGCCCCCGACGCCGTGCTCGCCGCGGTCGCCGACTACCAGACCGTGCGGCCGAAGATCTTGTCGTCGCACTACAGCGGGTACCGCGTGCTCGAGGGTGGCCAGGGCGCCGGCACCGTCGCCACCTGGAAGCTGCAGGCCACGAAATCTCGTAGCCGGGACGTCACGGCCCACGTCGACGTCGCCGGGCACGCCGTCATCGAGAAGGACGCCAACTCCTCGATGGTCACCAACTGGACGGTCGCGCCCGCGGGCACCGGGTCCACGGTCACCCTCAAGACGTCGTGGCAGGGTGCCGGCGGCATCGGTGGCTTCTTCGAGAAGACGTTCGCCCCGTTGGGCCTGCGCAAGATCCAGGCCGAGGTCCTGGAGAACTTGAAGACCGAGGTCGAGCGCTAACTCAGGCGCTGCGGCTGCGTCCCGAGGAAGGCGGCGATGCCGCGTACGACGGCGTCGGCGTACTTCTGCCTGCCCTCGGGGCTCTCGATGAGCGCGGCGTCCGCCGGGTTCTTCATGTTGCCCAACTCCACCAGCACCGACGGGTACTGGGCGAGGTTGAGCCCGGCGATGTCGTCGCGACCCATCACGCCGCCCTGGCCGATGTAGTTGGCGGGCAGCAGACCCGACGCCTGCAGCTGGTCGCGCATCGCCTTGGCGAATTGCAGCGACGGGCCGGCCTGCACCTGGTTGAGCGGCGGCGCGGAGTAGAGCACGTGGAACCCGCGGCCGGTCGCGGGGCCACCGTCGGCGTGGATCGCCACGATGGCGTCGGGGCGGATCGAGTTCGCCATCGCCGCGCGCTGGTCGACGCACGGTCCCTGCCCGGTGTCGTCGCCGCGGGACATCGCCGTGCGCACGCCGAGCGCGGACAGCGCCTGCCGGATGCGCAGCGTGGTCTCCCAGGTGAACGCGTGCTCGGGGTAGCCGCTGTTCGACGACGTGCCACTGGCCTGGCAGTCCTTGGTGCCGCCGCGACCCGTCGGCACCTGCTTGGAGAGGTACGCCGGGTCGTTGGACCCCTGATGGCCGGGATCGAGGAACACGATCTTGCCGGCGAGGGAGCCGGGTGCGGCGTCGGCGACGGGCGCGGTGACGGTGGGGGCGGCGACGGTGGTGGCGGCCAGCAGAAGAGCGACGGCGCCGACACGCAGGCAGGCTGGTAGTGGCACCACGCCACGCTAGCCCGGACGACGACTACGCTTGAACCCCAAATCGCCTCGAGCGGACATGCGCAACCAAGTCGAGACCAAGACGCGATTCACACGTTAAGGGGACACCACGATGCAGCCCGGTCAAGCACCCGACATGTCGGCCCTCCTGGCGCAGGCCCAGCAGGTGCAGCAGCAGCTGATGGAGGCGCAGGAGGCACTGGGCAACGCCGAGGTGCAGGGTCAGGCCGGCGGCGGTCTGGTCCAGGTCACGATGAAGGGCAGCGGCGAGGTGATCGGCGTGGCGATCGATCCCAAGGTCGTGGACCCCGACGACGTCGAGACGCTGCAGGACCTCGTCGTCGGCGCCATCAAGGACGCCGCGGCGCAGGTGACGCTGTTGGCGCAGTCGAAGCTCGGACCGCTGGCCGGTGGCCTCGGCGGCCTGGGCATTCCGGGGGCCTGACGCTTGAGCCGCAATGTTTGAGGGGCCCGTCCAGGACCTGATCGACGAGCTGGGCAAGCTGCCCGGCATCGGCCCGAAGAGCGCGCAGCGCATCGCGTTCCACTTGCTGTCGGTCGAACCTCCCGACATCGACCGCCTGACGTCGGCGCTCGGGCGGGTGCGTGACGGGGTCACGTTCTGCGAGGTGTGCGGCAACGTCTCCGACGAACAACGGTGCCGGATCTGCAGCGATCCGCGGCGCGACGGCACGCTGGTGTGCGTCGTCGAGGAGCCCAAGGACGTGCAGGCCGTCGAGCGCACGCGCGAATTCCGGGGCCGCTACCACGTGCTGGGCGGCGCGCTGGACCCGCTGTCGGGGGTGGGGCCGGACCAGCTGCGCATCCGCGAACTGCTCAACCGCATCGGTGAACGGGTCGACGGCGTCGACGTCGCGGAGGTCATCATCGCCACCGACCCCAACACCGAGGGCGAGGCGACGGCCACCTATCTGGTGCGCATGCTCCGCGACATCCCGGGCCTCACCGTGACGCGCATCGCCTCCGGGCTGCCCATGGGTGGCGACCTGGAGTTCGCCGACGAGCTGACACTGGGCCGCGCGTTGGCCGGGCGCCGCGCCATGGCCTGATGGGCCTAATGTGGTGCCGTGGCCGATGATCAGTTCGCAGACGAGTTCAAGGTCGAGGTGGAACTCGGAGACGAGCAGCACCACCTCTCGTTCTGGGAGCGGCTGAAGACGCTCGACCTCGACGACGACGCGCGCACGCGGCTGGGCTCCCGGGTGACGGTGACGCGCGATGGCAACTTCATCCAGCTCTACACCCGCACGTTGGCCGACGCGCAGGAGGCGCTGCGCACGGTTCGGCAGCTGGTGGCCGACGACGAGGTGAGCGCGGAGTACGCCATCGCCCGCTGGGATGCGGCCACGCAGGAGTGGGTCGATCCGGCCAGCGGGCACACCGTCGCCGACGATGCCCCCGAGACTCCCGCGCCCGACCCCAGCTACGTGATCCTCGAGGCGTACAAGCCGGAGTTCCTGCGCGACCTGGGGTTGTAGCCGGACGATCACCCGCCGGCTCCGGCTGGTGTCCGGCTATTCCGTGTCCACCACGTGCACGTGCACCCCGGCCGCCGAGATGCGCTCGAGTTGGGCGGGGTCGGCGCTCCGGTCGGTCACCAGGTGGTGGATCTGGTTGAGTCCCACCATCTTCGCCAACGTGATCTTGCCGATCTTGCTGCCGTCGACGGCGACCACCACCCGCTGGGCGTTGGAGGCCATCGCGATGGCGGTGCGCGCCTCGGACTCGTCGTAGGTGGTGGCCCCGCGTTCGGCGGACATGCCGTCGGCACCCAGGATCGCGGTGCCCACCGTCAACGCCTGAAACGCGTACTCCGACATGGGGCCGACGGCCTCCAGCGTGTTGGCCCGAACCCGACCGCCGGTGATGAACACCTTGACGTGCACGTCGACGGCGCAGTCCGCGGCTATGGTCAGCGAACTGGTGACGATCGTCAGATCCGGCCTGCCCTTGAGCGCCTTGGCCGCCTCGGCCGTCGTGACCCCGCCGGTGAGCGCCACCGCCTGCGGGCCCGACGGCACCAGCGCCGCGGCACGCTGCGCGATGCGGCGCTTGATGGCCACCAACCGGTGGTCGCGCAGCCGCACCGGGATCTCGCTGTCGGTGGGGTCGGTGGTGCGTGCCCCGCCGTGGGTGCGGATCAACACGCCCTGGTCCTCGAGTTCGGTGAGGTCGCGTCGCAGGGTGGCCGGGGAGACGTCCAGCGCCGCGCACATCGCCGTCGACGTCATCTGCCCGTGCTCGCGCAACAGCGACAACACCCGGCGCATGCGGTCGGTCCGCCTCGTCGACATGCGCTCAATTTAAATGATCGCTTCGTCGTCTTCTATTGCGCGTTTTGAGCGGAGTTTCGATCATCGAGCCATGACGCTCATCACCACCGCCGAGTTGGTGGCGGCCGCAGACCACGACGGCCGCGCGGTGCTGGCGTTCAACGTCGTCACCCTGGAGCACGCCGAGGGCATCGTCGACGGACTGGCCGACGCCGGTGGGCGCCACGGCGCCATCCTGCAGCTCAGCGAGAACTCCGTGCGCTTCCACCGTGGCGACATGGCCCCGCTGCTGGCCGCATGCGCCGCGCTGGCCGCTCACGCGTCGACGCCGATCGCCCTGCACCTCGACCACTTTCAGGATCTCGAACTCATCGAGGCGGCGATCGCCGACGCCCCCGGGTACGGCGTCAGCTCCCTCATGATCGACGCCGCCCACCTGCCTTACGACGAGAACGTCTCCCGCACGCGGGATCTCGGGGCCCGCGCCCGCGCCGCCGGGCTGTGGGTCGAGGCCGAACTGGGCGAGATCGGCGGCAAGCTCGGCGCGCACGCGGCAGGCGTGCGCACCGATCCGGCCGAGGCCACCGACTTCGTGGCCCACACCGGCGTCGACGCGCTCGCCGTCGCGGTGGGCAGCTCGCACGCCATGACGACGCGCGACGCCGGCATCGACGTCGACCTGGTGGCCGCGCTGTCCGAGGCGGTGCCGGTGCCGCTGGTGCTGCACGGGGGGTCCGGGGTGTCCGACGACGTGCTGCGTGCCGCCGTGCGCGCCGGCATGCGCAAGCTCAACGTCGGCACCGCGCTCAACGTCGCGTTCACGGCGGCCGTGCGGGAGGGCCTCGCCGAACGGCCCGACGCTCACGATCCGCGCGGATGCCTCGAGTTGGGCCGGGCAGCGGTGGCACGGACCGTCGCGGCGCGCGTGGCCGCCCTCGACCCGCAGGCCGTCCGATGAGCGCGACGGTGACCGGCGTGGGCCTGCTCGACCTGGTGCGCAGGCACAAGGCCGGCGAACCCGTGGGCGTCTACTCGGTGTGCTCGGCGCACCCCATCGTCATCGAGGCCGCCATGATCCAGGCCCGCGACGACGACGCGTGGGTGCTCGTCGAGGCGACGTCGAACCAGGTGGACCAGTTCGGCGGCTACACCGGCATGCGGCCCGGCGACTTTCGCGACCTGGTGTGGCGCATCGCCGACGCGTGCGAGCTGCCGCGCGAGCGCGTGGTGCTGGGCGGTGATCACCTGGGGCCCAACCGCTGGCAGGGCCTGCCCGCCGACGAGGCCATGGCCCACGCCGACGTGCTGATCGCCGCCTACGTCCGGGCGGGGTACACGAAGATCCACCTCGACTGCAGCATGTCGTGCGCGGACGATCCGGCGGTGCTGGGCGACGAGGTGGTGGCGCGGCGTTCGGCGCGCCTGATGCGAGTGGCAGAAGACGCGGCGGGCCCGGAAGGGGCCGAGATCTGCTACGTCATCGGCACGGAGGTACCGGTGCCGGGTGGCGCCCACGAGACGCTCGACGGCGTGGCGCCCACGTCACCCGAGGCGGCCCGACGCACCATCGCCGCCCACCGGGAGGCCTTCGCAGCGCACGGACTGGCCCACGTGTGGCCGCGCGTCGTGGCGCTGGTGGTGCAGCCCGGGGTCGAGTTCGACCATCTCAAGGTGGTGGACTACCGCCGCGCCGGCACCGTCGAGCTGCGCCGCGTGCTCGACGCCGAACCGACGCTGCTGTTCGAGGCGCACTCCACCGATTACCAAGTCCCGCAGCGACTTCGGGAACTGGTCGAGGACCACTGGGCCATCCTGAAGGTGGGCCCCGGGTTGACGTTCGCGTTGCGCGAGGCGCTGTTCGCGCTGGCCGCCATCGAGGCGGAACTGATCCCCGCGGCGCGGCGTTCGCACCTGCCCGACGTCGTGGAGCAGCGCATGCTCGCCGAGCCGACGTACTGGCGCGCCTACTACGACGGCGACGCCGACGCCCAGCGGCTCGCCCGCCGCTACAGCTACAGCGACCGGATGCGCTACTACTGGCCGGACCCGGACGTCGAGCAGGCGCGAGAGACGCTGTACGCCAACCTCGACGGCGTGACCATTCCGGAACCGTTGATCAGCCAATACCTGCCCGACCAGTACGCCCGGCTGCGCGCCGGGACCCTCGAACCCACCGCGGCCGCGCTCGCCATCGACCGTGTCCGCGACGTCCTGCGCACCTACGCGCAGGCCTGCACCCCCCACCCCGCACCAGGAGTAGATCATGGCTGACGCCTCGACCATCCCGCCGCAGTCCGAGGGTGGTGCGACGATCCTCGAGATCGGGCAGCAGCCCGACGCGTGGCGCGAGGTGGCCGCCACCGCCGACACCGACACCGCCGGCGTCGACGAGTTCCTGGCCCGGCTGCGCGACGTCGACGGATTGCGCGTGATCCTCACCGGCGCAGGCAGTTCGGCATTCGCCGGCCAGATCGTGGCCCCCGCGGTGCGCAGGCACCTCGGCGGGCGCGTCGACGCCATCCCCACCACCAGCATCATCGCCAACCCGGCCGACCACCTCGAGGCGGACACCCCGACGCTCGTGGTGTCCTTCGGGCGTTCGGGCAACAGCCCCGAGAGCCTGGCGGCCACCGACGCCGTCGACGAGTTGGTCTCGCAGGCATGGCATCTGGTGCTGACGTGCGACGCCACGGGGGCGCTGGCGCGTGCCCACGAAGGGCGTGAGCGCTCACGGGTGGTGCTGATGCCCGAGCGCACCAACGACACCGGCTTCGCGATGACCTCGAGCCTGACGTCGATGATGCTGAGCGCGCTGACGCTGCTGGGGCCCGGTGACGCGGCGACCGCCGAGGCGCTGGCCACGGCCGCAGAGCACGTCATCGCACGCCGCGACGACATCCGGGCACTGGCCGCGGCGAAGCGCAATCGCTTCGTGTACCTGGGCGCCGGTGCGCTGGAGGGGCTGGCCCGCGAGTCCGCCCTCAAGCTCCTGGAACTCACCGCGGGTGAGGTGGTGACGTACTTTGACTCGCCGCTGGGATTCCGGCACGGTCCGAAGTCCGTGCTGGACGCCGACACGCTGGTGCTGGTGTACCTGTCCACCGACCCGCACACGCGGCGCTACGACCTGGACATCGTGGCCGAGATCCGTGAGCAGTTGGGTGACGACCACGTGGTGGTGCTGTCCACCGAGACCGTCGACACCGACGCGACGGTGTTGCCGGGACTGACCGGTGTGGACGACTCGCACGTCGCACTGGCCTATCTCGTGGTGGCGCAGTACCTCGCGCTCTACACCTCGCTGCAGTGGGGCAAGACGCCGGACAACCCCTTCCCCGGCGGGGAGGTGTCCCGCGTGGTCAAGGGCGTGACGATCTATCCCACCGCGGGGAGCCGGCCGTGACGCGGTTCCTGGGGGTCGACGGCGGCGGGTCGAAGACCGCCTTCGCGCTCATCGACGACACCGGCACGGTCCTCGCGCGCGCCAACACGGCGACCTCGTACTACTTCAGCGAGGGATTCGACGTCGTCGAGCGGACGCTGACCGAGGGGGTCGGCGAGATCTGCCGCGCCGCAGGCATCACCACCGCCGACGTAGACGCCGCCTTCTTCGGGATCCCCGGTTACGGGGAGTCCAGTGCAGACCAGGCCCGCCTCGACGCGGTGCCCGGCACGGTGCTGGGTCACGGCCGGTACTGGGCGGACAACGACATGGTCTGCGGCTGGGCGGGGTCCCTGCTGGGCGAGGACGGCATCAACGTCATCGCGGGCACCGGGTCCATGACCTACGGTGAGCGCGACGGTGTCGGCAGCCGCGTCGGCGGCTGGGGGGAACTGTTCGGTGACGAGGGCTCGGCCTACTGGATCGCCACCCGGGGGCTCAACGTCTTCAGCCGGATGAGCGACGGCCGCACCACCCGCGGGCCCCTCTACGAGCACGTGCGCGAACGACTTTCGGTGACCAGCGACCTCGACGTGGTGAGCTTGGTCATCGAGAAGTGGGGCGGCAACCGCGGCAAGATCGCGGACCTGGCCAAGACCGTGTGTGCGGCCGCGGCCGCCGGCGACGCCCACGCCGGTGCCATCCTCGACGACGCCACCGACGAGTTGGCGACCCTGGTCGACGCCACCCGCGTGGCGGTCGGCTTCGGCGACGGGGAGCCGGTGCCGGTGTCCTATTCGGGCGGAATGTTCGCCGCCGACGGGTTCTTCGACCGCTTTCGCGCGGCGCTCGGCCGCCGCGCCGCCACGTTCGACCTGCGTCGGCCGGTGCTGGACCCGGCGCTTGGGGCCGCGATCTACGCGGCGAAGCGCAGCGGAACCCCGCTGCACCCCGATGCCCTGGCCGCGCTCGCGGCCCCGTCAACCGACAAGAGGTAAGTGCCATGCCCGACCCGACCGCCAAGACCGTGTCCAACGACGCCACGTCGGCAACCACGCCGTCGCGCAGCTGGATCTTCTATGCCGCACTGCTGGTGCTCTTCTGGGGCGTGTGGGGTGCCTTCTCGGCACTGCCTGCCACCAAGTACGGCTATCCCGACGAGATGATCTACTGCGTGTGGGCGCTCACGATGATCATCCCCGCCGCGGTGGTCCTGCGCGGTCAGCGCTGGGACCGTCGCCCGCAGGCCACCATCTACGGCCTGCTGATCGGGCTCACCGGTGCGGGTGGACAGCTGCTGCTGTTCCAGGCGCTCACGATGGGACCGGCGTACCTGATCTTCCCGATCGTCTCGATCTCGCCGGCGATCACCGTGCTGATGGCGATGGTGCTGCTGCGCGAACGCATCTCGGGTCTGGCGACGGTGGGGCTCGTCGCCGCGCTCGCCGCGATCGTGCTGTTCAGCATCAGCAGCGGCAGTGACGACGGATCGTCGGGTCCGTGGCTGCTGCTGGCCGTCGTGGTGTGCGTGGCGTGGGGCGTGCAGGCCTACTTCATGCGCAAGACCGCGGTGATCGGCGTCAACGACGCCACCACGTTCGGCTGGATGACCATCAGCGGTCTGCTGCTGATCCCGGTCGCCATCATCTCGATGGGCGGCTTCCCCACCGGATTCCCTTGGCAGGCACCGGCGTTGACGGCGGGCACGCAGGTGCTCAACGCCATCGGCGCACTGTTCCTGGTGATGGCGCTCAGTCGCGGCAAGGCCAGCATCGTGGCGCCCACCACCAACGCGCTCGCCCCGACGCTCACGATCATCGTGTCGCTGATCGCCTACCAGACACTGCCGTCGCCGTTCGGTGCCATCGGCATGGTGCTGGCCCTCGTCGGTTCGACACTCATGGTGTACAGCGACGAGAAGCGCGGCGAGGCCGTCTCCGACGGTGCGCTGGAGTCACACGTTCCCAAGCCCTAGACGCGGCGCGGCGCGGCCAACCGTTCGCGCCGCAGCCGGTCCACCTCCGGCAGGTCCAGCGGAGCCAGCTGGCCGACCACCTGAGCCAACAGGTGGTCGGCCAGTTGCGGATTGCGGGCCAGACACGGCCCGTGCAGGTAGGTCGCGACCACGCTGCCCTGCACCACGCCGTCGAAGCCGTCTCCGGCGCGGTTGCCCGCGCCGGAGAGCACCGTGGCCAGCGGCGCGGCGTCGGGACCGAGAACCGTTCCGCCGCGGTGGTTCTCGAATCCGGTGAGGCGTTCGGTCAACCCGGGGAGTAGCGGCTGGGAGACCACCTCGCCGATGGTGCGCTCGGGTTGCGGCGAGGTGGTGACGTCGAGGAGGCCGACCCCGTCCACCCGCTCGCCCGACGACGTCTCGTACCAGTGTCCGAGCACCTGGATGGCGGCGCAGATCGCCAGCACCGGCGCTCCGCGGGAGGCGGCCTGCTGCAGGCCGGGATGACGCAGCAGGTGTTTGGTGGCCAGGCGCTGCGCGAAGTCCTCGGCGCCGCCGAGGGTGTACAGGTCCAGCTCGGCGGGCACCGGGTCGGCCAGCGTGATCTCGACGACCTCGGCGTCGATCCCGCGCAACTGCAACCGCTTTCGCAGGACCACCGAGTTGCCGCCGTCACCGTAGGTCCCCATGACGTCGGGTAGCACCAGCCCGATCCGGACCGTCGACTCGCGCGTCATCGGACCTGCCGGTGCAGCGCGAGGAATGCGGTGTAGTTGGCGACCACCTCGACGTGTCCCGGTGGGCACGACGCGATGGCGGCGACGGTGTCGTGGACCAGCGTGTGCCGGACGCCGGCGTAACCCAGGCGCACGGCGAGGTCGGTGCCGCGCTCGCCGGCCGCGACCACCGGATGCTGCTCGAAGTGTTCGAAGTCGACGTCCCACAGCCAGGACAGGTCCTCGCCGTCGGGCACCTGCCCGTTGACGGCGATCACCACCGACCCCGCCGAGGTGTCGACCATCGAGAGCGCCTCCTGCCAGCCCGCGGGATTCTTCGCCAGCAGCATGCGCACGGTGTGTTTGCCGAGCCGCACCGTGGAGTACCGACCGGCCACCTCGTCGACGCCCTCGACGGCGCGCACCGCCGCCACGGGATCGGCGCCGAGCGCGACGGCGGCGGCCACCGCCTGCGTGGCGTTGCCCCGGTTGACCGCACCCGGCAGGGCCAGGGTCATCGGCAGCCGCAGGCCGTCGGGGCCGTAGACGTGGGTGTCGTCGTACCACCACTGCGGCGCAGGGCGCCGGAAGTCGGCGCCCGTGGAGTACCAGTCGGCGCCGTCGCGGACGATCACCTCGCCGCTGCGCGGGCAGCTCACCGAGTCGTTGGCCCAGCCGCCGCCGGCGGCCACCCACACCACGTGGGGGCTGTCGTACGCCGCCGACGTCATCAGCACGTCGTCGCAGTTGGCGACGACGACCGCGCTGGGGTGCCGCGCGAGGCCCGCCCGCAGCGTGCGCTCGATGTGGTTGATCTCACCCACGCGGTCGAGCTGATCGCGCGACAGGTTGAGCAGGACGAGCACGGCGGGATCGATGGCGTCGGCGACGTGCGGGACGTGCATCTCGTCGACCTCGAGGGCCGCGAGGTCGGCGTCGCGGGCGGCGGCCAGTGCCGCGATCAGACCCGCGTCCATGTTCGCGCCCTCGGCGTTGGTGGCCACCGGGCCCATCGTGGCGAGCGCCGCGGCCGCCATCCGCGTGGTCGTGGACTTGCCGTTCGTGCCGGTCACGACCACCGCGCGGCGGCCGCTGCCCAGCTGGGCGAGGATCGACCGGTCCAGCGTCATGGCGACGAGACCGCCGATCATGGCGCCGGCGCCGCGGCCGGTGACCCGCGACGCCCAGCGGGCGGCGGCGCCCGCGCGCAGCGCGAGACGCCCCCGGGCGTTCAGTGACCGTGTCGTCGGCATCATCGGCAGTCTAGGAAGCGGCGATCGAGTGCGCGACACGCGGCGGTGCGAGCCGGGCTTGTCGGCGGGCCGTGCCATCCTCGAATTCGTGAGCAACGTCTGCGGTCGGCCGGCCGACGCCCCCGGTACGGGGTGGGCGGTCGTCGACGTGGAGACGTCGGGGTTCCGGCCCGGGCAGGCGCGGATCGTCAGCATCGCCGCGCTCGCGGTGGGCGACGACGGCAACGTGGAGGCCAGCTTCTCCTCGCTGCTGGATCCGGGCGTCGATCCCGGGCCCACCCACGTGCACGGCCTCACCGCCGACATGCTGGCCGGGCAGCCGACGTTCGGCGACGTCCTGGCCGACGTCGCCGCGATCCTGCACGGCCGCACGCTGGTCGCCCACAACGTCGGCTTCGACTACTCGTTCCTGGCGGCCGAGGCCGAGATGGTCCGCGCGCAGCTGCCCGTCGAGACCGTGATGTGCACCGTCGAGCTGTCGCGGCGGCTGGGGCTGGGCACGGCGAACCTGCGGCTGGAGACGCTGGCGGCGCACTGGGGCGTCACCCAATTGCGTCCCCACGATGCGCTGGACGATGCGCTGGTGCTGGCCCAGATCCTCAAGCCCACGCTGGCGGGCGCCCGCGAGCGTGGCGCCTGGCTGCCGGTCCGGTCGGTGTCGCGGCGGACGTGGCCCAGCGGCCGGGTCACCCACGACGAGTTGCTGCCGCTGAAGACGGTGGCCGCCCGGCTGCCGTGCGAGTACCAGAACCCGGGGCGCTTCGTGCCGGGACGTCCCCTGGTGCAGGGCATGCGCGTGGCGCTCTCGGACCGGGTGGGGCGCACCTACGAGGAACTGATCGAACGAGTCCTGGCCGCCGGGCTGGCGTTCACCGAGACCGTCGACCAGCAGACGTCGCTGGTGCTGTGCGACGACCCCGAACCCGAGCAGGGCAAGGGCTATCAGGCCGGCGAGATGGGCATCCCGCTGGTGTCGACCGCCGACTTCCTGGCGCTGCTGGACCGGGTGGTCGGCGGACGTGACGTCGAACCCTTCACCGACGCCACGCCCGCGGGCGACCAGTACGCGCTGTTCTAAAGCGGCGTCAGCGGATGCGGGCCGCGCGGTTGACGGCCGAGACGACCGCGCGCAGCGACGCCGTGGTGATCGACGTCGCGATGCCCACGCCCCACACCGTCTTGCCGCCGATCGACGCCTCCACGTAGGCCGCGGCCTGCGCCTCCTCGCCCGCCGACAGCGCGTGCTCGGAGTAGTCCAGCACCGAGACGTCGAACCCGATGGCGCCGACGGCGTCGACGAACGCGGCCAGCGGGCCGTTGCCCGCGCCGACGATCTCGCGTTCCTCGCCGTTGACCTTCACCACCGCGGTGATGGTGTCGGTGCCGCCGTCGACCTCGGCCGCGTCGACCTTCTGCCGGATGCGCTCCAGCGGGCTGATGGGCGTCAGGTACTCCTCGGCGAAGACGTCCCAGATCTCCTTGGGCGACACCTCGCCGCCCTCACCGTCGGTGATGGCCTGGATGGCCTGGCTGAACTCGATCTGCAGCCGGCGCGGCAGCACCAGGCCGTGGTCGGCCTTCATGATGTAGGCCACGCCGCCCTTGCCGGACTGCGAGTTGACGCGGATCACGGCCTCGTAGGTGCGGCCGACGTCCTTGGGGTCGATCGGCAGGTACGGCACCTGCCACAGGATGTCGTCCACGTCCGAATCCGCCTCGTCGGCAGCGATCTTCATCGCGTCCAGACCCTTGTTGATGGCGTCCTGGTGGCTGCCGGAGAACGCGGTGTACACCAGGTCCCCGCCGTAGGGGTGGCGCTCGTGTACGGGCAGCTGGTTGCAGTATTCGACGGTGCGGCGGATCTCGTCGATGTTGGAGAAGTCGATCTGCGGGTCGACGCCGCGGGTGAACATGTTGAGTCCCAGTGTCACCAGGCAGACGTTGCCGGTGCGCTCGCCGTTGCCGAACAGGCAGCCCTCGATGCGGTCGGCTCCGGCGGCATAGCCCAATTCGGCTGCGGCGACGGCGGTTCCGCGATCGTTGTGCGGGTGCAGGCTCAGGATGATGCCCTCGCGCGGCACCAGGTGGCGGTGCATCCACTCGATGGAGTCGGCGTAGACGTTGGGCGTGGCCATCTCGACGGTGGCGGGCAGGTTCACGATCAGCGGCGCGTCGACGGTGGGCGCCACGATCTCGGCGACCGCGTTGCACACCTCGACGGCGTACTCCAGCTCGGTGCCGGTGTAGGACTCGGGGGAGTACTCGAAGCGCCAGTGCGTCCCCGGGTACTTCTTCGCCTCCTCGACGCACATGCGGGCGCCGTCGGTGGCGATCTTCTTGACGGCGTCGCGGTCGGCGCGGAACACCACGCGCCGCTGCAGGATCGACGTCGAGTTGTAGAAGTGCACGATGACCCGCGGCGCACCCTCACACGCCAGGAACGTGCGCTCGATCAGCTCGCGGCGGCACTGCGTCAGCACCTGGATGGTGACGTCGTCGGGGATGGCGCCCTCGGTGATGATCTCGCGGACGAAGTCGAAGTCGGTCTGGCTGGCCGACGGGAAGCCGACCTCGATCTCCTTGTAGCCCATGCGGACCAGCAGGTCGAACATGCGTCGCTTGCGCTGCGGGCTCATCGGGTCGATCAGCGCCTGGTTGCCGTCGCGCAGGTCGACGGCACACCACATGGGGGCGGTGTCGATGACCTTGTCGGGCCAGGTGCGGTCGGGCAGGCGGATGGGCTCCACCTCGTCGGCGAAGCTGCGATACCGGTTCACCGGCATCTGGGTGGTGCGCTGGGTGTTCCATGCCGGCTGGCCGGGATGCGGCGGACCGGCGGGGGTGGAGATCGCGCGCCCGGAGGTGAAGGCGTCCTTGGACGGCTCTTGGGCGGAGAAGGATGACGTGAACGTGGTCATGATGGGTGGCTCCCGGTTTCGTCTGGTGTGACTTCAGACCGGCGCATCGCGAACACCCGCGACGGAGAGCCAGTCTGGATCAGACTCCGTCGCGGCGTCCGAGGAGGAGCACCCGCTGCACGCTGGACACGATACTCCCGGCCGCGGCAGCGGCAAAAGCGCCCCCGGCCGCGGCAGCGGCAAAAGCGCCCCCGGCCGCGGCAGCGGCGAAAGCGCCCCCGGCCGCGGCAGCGGCGAAAGCGCCCCGGCCGCGGCCGGGGCCGAAGCGGCCCGGCGACTACACCTGGGTGTCGGGGAACGCGATGACCGAGAGGAACCGGATGGGCACCTCGACCAGGTCGACGGGGCCGTGGGCGCCCTCGCCGTCGAGCTGCAGCGAGTCCCCGGGGTGCAGCCGGTAGACCGACCGGCTGTGGCCGTAGTCCATGACGCCTTCGAGCACGTAGATGAACTCGGTGCCGGGGTGCTGGAACAGGGGGTAGGTCTGGCTCTTCTCCGACAGCGTGACGTGCAGGCACTCCAGGCGCTTGTGTTCGCCGCGCAACGACCCCAGGAGCTGGTATTCGTGCCCTTCGCGGGTGCCCTCGCGCACGATCTGCGCGCCCGTGCCCGCCTTGGTGAACGCGGCGGGCCGTTCCACGTCGGCGCCGCGGAACAAGCTGGTCACCGGCACGTCGAAGCCCTTCGCCAGCAGCGCCAGCGTCGACAGGCTGCAGGACGTCTGCGCGTTCTCGATCTTCGACAGCATGGCCTTGGAGATGCCGACGCGCGTCGCCATGTCGGCCACGGTCAGACCGTGCTGCTGGCGCAGCTGCCGCACGTTCTGCCCGATGGCGGTCTCGAGTTCGAGTTCGTCGACCGAGACGTCGGGGGAGCGGTCGCGGGCGCTTCCGGACTTGTTGCGGAGAAGCGGAACCTGATCGTCGGGGCTCACGACCCCAGTGTCTAGCACCGTCTAGCGCATCTCTCCCGCGCCGACGTACGGAAAGGGACTCCGCAGCAGGTCGTCCTCGGCGAAGCGGGACAGCCGGAAGTCGCGCGCGGGGATGCGCGGATCCCGGCTGGCACCGTCGATCACCAGGTCGGCGACCAGGCGGCCCACGGCCGGGGCGATCTTGAACCCGTGTCCGCTGAACCCGGCGGCCACCAGCAGCCCGTCGATGCCGGTGGCCGAGATCACGGGGTTCCAGTCCGGGGTGACGTCGTAGCAGCCGGCGTAGCTGCTGGCGATCGCGGCGTCGGCCAGGCCCGGGAACCGGGTGCTCGTCTTGTCGACGACGAGGTCGACGAACGCGTCGTCGGCACGGTTGAGGTAGCGATCCGGGTCGGCGATCTCCAACTCCAGCAGATCGGAGTTGCCGAACAGCAGCTCGCCGGTGGGTTCGGTGCGGACGTACTGCAGCGACACCAGGTCGGAGAACACCGGGGCGCCCGCCACGTCGACGCCGGGCTTGATCAGCACGATCTGCTCGCGGTGTACCGCGATGGGCACGTCGACGCCGTGGCGCGCCAGCAGCGGTGCCGTCCACACCCCCGTGGCGACGACGACGGTGGGGGTGGCGATCTCGGTGCCGTCGACCGTCCGCACACCGCGGACGCGATCACCGTCGACGAGCAACTCGGCCACGGCGCACCCCTGCCGCACGCGCACCCCGGCGCGTCGCGCCGTCGCCGCGAACGCCTGCGCGGTCTGGTAGGCGTCGCCGTAGCCGCCCCTGGCCTCCCACGCGAACGCGGCGAACGGTGTCAGGTCGGCGGTGGGCCACATGGCGGCGACGTCGCTCGCGTCGATCTCCTCGGTCTGGACGCCGACGGCCCGCTGGGCGGCCAGGCTGCGGCGCAGCGCGTCGACGTTGGGTTCGCCGACGCCCACGACGTAGCCGGGTTGGCGGAATCCGATGTCGTCACCGAACACGTCCGCGGCGTGCTCGAACACCTCCAGGCCCACGGTGGCCATGGCGGCCAGGGAGCTGACGCCGTAGTGACAGCGCACGATGCCCGACGACTTGCCGGTCATCCCGGAACCGACCGTATGCCGTTCGGCCACCACGACGTTCGTGACGCCGCGCTCGGCCAGCGCCCAGGCGGCCGCCGTGCCCTCGAGGCCACCACCGACGATCACGACGTCCGCGGTCTCGGTCACGGCCGGCTCCCGGGGATCCACTCGGTTCCCGCCAGCGGCACCCGGGCCATCGCGGCGGCCTCGATGCTGACGGCCACCAGGTCCTCGGGCTCGAGGTGGCGTACATGGGCCTTGCCGCACGCCCGCGCGATGGTCTGGGCCTCCATGGTGAGCACGCGCAGGTAGTTGGCCAGGCGGCGTCCGCCCTCGACGGGATCGAAGCGCGCCGCCAGCTCCGGATCCTGGGTGGTGATGCCCGCGGGGTCGCGGCCATCCTGGAAGTCGTCGTAGAAACCCGCTGCGCTGCCGAGCTTCTCGTACTGTGCGGCGTACCGCGGGTGGTTGTCGCCCAGCGCGATGAGCGCTGCGGTGCCGATCGCGACGGCGTCGGCGCCCAGGGCCATCGCCTTGGCGACGTCGGCCCCGGAGCGGATGCCGCCGGACACGATCAGCTGGACGCCGTCGGCACCGCCCTTGCGGTGCACGCCGAGTTCGCGCAGCGCCTGGGCGGCCTGCGGCACCGCGGCCAGCGTCGGCACCCCGACGTGCTCGATGAACACCTCCTGGGTGGCGGCGGTACCGCCCTGCATGCCGTCGACCACCACGACGTCGGCGCCCGCGTGGACGGCGAGCTTGACGTCGTAGTAGGTGCGCGTGGCACCGACCTTGACGTAGATGGGCTTCTCCCAGTCGGTGATCTCCCGCAGCTCGGCGATCTTGATGGTGAGGTCGTCGGGTCCGGTCCAGTCGGGATGACGGCACGCGCTGCGCTGGTCGATGCCCGCGGGCAGCGTCCGCATGCCCGCCACGCGGTCGGAGATCTTCTGCCCCAGCAGCATCCCGCCACCGCCGGGTTTGGCGCCCTGGCCCAGCACCACCTCGATGGCGTCGGCCTTGCGCAGGTCGTCGGGGTTCATGCCGTAGCGCGACGGCAGGTACTGGTACACCAGGTACTTGCTCTGGCCGCGCTCCTCGGGCGTCATGCCGCCGTCACCCGTGGTGGTCGACGTCCCCACCTCGCTGGCGCCGCGGCCCAGGGCCTCCTTGGCGGGCCCGGACAGTGCGCCGAAGCTCATCCCCGCGATGGTCACCGGGATGTCGAGGTGCAGCGGGTGTTTGGCGTGCCTGCCTCCCAGCACCACGTCGGTGCCGCAGCGTTCGCGGTAGCCCTCCAGCGGATAGCGCGACATCGACGCGCCCAGGAACAGCAGGTCGTCGAAGTGTGGCAGCGCGCGCTTGGCGCCCCACCCGCGGATGTCGTAGATGCCGGTCTCGGCGGCCCGTTGGATGGCCGCGATGGTGCCGCGGTCGAAGGTGGCGGATTCGCGCAGGCCCAGGCGGGCCCGGTCTTCTGGGGTGGTCATCAGTAGGCGCTCGCATGGTCGACGTGGAAGTGATAGAGGTTCCTGGCGGAGCCGTAGCGGGTGTAGGCGGCGGTGTCGTCGTCGCCGAAGCCGGCGGCCTTGAGCAGGCGGCCCAACTCCTCGTGGTGTTCGTCGGTCATGGGTTTGGCGACGCAGTCGGCTCCCAGCGACGCGATCTCACCGCGGACGTAGAGGCGGGCCTCGTAGATCGAGTCACCCAGTGCCTCACCGGCATCGCCGCGGATCACCAGCGTGCCGGCCTGCGCCATGAACGCGCTGTTGTGCCCCACGTTGCCGCCCACCACGATGTCGACGCCCTTCATGGAGATGCCGCACCGGGCGGCGGCGTCGCCCTCGATGACGAGCAGCCCACCGTGGGCGGTGGCGCCTGCGGACTGGGAGGCGTTGCCCCGCACCCACACCGTGCCGCTCATCATGTTCTCGGCGACGCCGGTGCCGGCATTGCCCTCGATGGTCACCTCGGCGCGCTGGTTCATGCCCGCGGCGTAGTAGCCGACGTGTCCCTCGACGGTCACCTTGACCGGGGCGTTGACGCCGACGGCCACGTTGTGCGCACCTGCGGGATGCTGGATCACGAAGTGGCCCATGACGTCCGGTGCGTGCAGTGCGGCGTTGACGTCGCGCAGCGGCGTGGCGGACAGGTCGAACGTGGTCACCGCGTCCATGCGTAGATCCTCTCGGGTTCGGGTTCCCAGATGGCGGCGCGCTCGACGCCGGGCAGCCCGGCCAGCGCCCGGTACTCGCTGGCCATCGCCACCCAGTCGGGGGTCTCGGCGATGACCGCGGGCTTGCAGGCGATGGCGTCGCGCACCACGGCGAACGAATCGCGGTGGGACACCAGCAGCGTGTAGAAGCCGTCGAACGTCGCGCACAACTCCTTGAGGGCGGTCTCGACGTCGCGGCCCGCGGCCAGTTGATCGGCGACGAAGCGAGCACCCACCTCGGTGTCGTTCTCGCTGTCGAAGTGCACGCCCTTGGCGCGCAGGTCCCGCCGGATGGTCGCGTGGTTGGCGAAGGACCCGTTGTGCACCAGGCACTGCTCGGGTCCCACGGCGTACGGGTGCGCCCCCGCCGGCGTCACCGCCGACTCGGTGGCCATGCGGGTGTGGCCGACGCCCTGCCACCCGGTGGCCGCCGACAAGTTCCACGAATCGGCAAGCGCGCGCGGATGTCCCACGCCCTTGAGGACGGCGAGATCGTTGCCGAACCCGGCGATGAGGGCGTCGGGATGGGCGGCGAGTACGGCGGCGCGCAGGTCGTCGACGGGCCGGTCGGCCGTCACCAGCAGGGTGTCGCCGAGGGCCCTGACGTCGGCGCCCAGCGTCGTGGCGACCTCGGCGGGCGGTGCGTCGACGCCCAGCACCGAGACCGCCGCGCGCCCCGGCGGCGTCCACGTCGGATCGCCGTAGACCGCCACGCCCGCCGAGTCGCTGCCGCGGTCGGCCATCTCGCACAGCATGCCGGTGAGCAGTTCGCCGAGCCTGGGGTACAGGTCGGGGTGTCGCAGATGCAGGCCGATGATCCCGCACATGGCTGATGTCTCCTTCGGTTCGGTGATCGGCACCCGCGCCGAGCGCGGACCAACGTGGCTGAATAGCTAGAAAGCGGTGAGGTACTGCTCGACCTCCCACGCGCTGACGGCGCTGTGGTAGGCGAAGAACTCGTCGCGCTTGAGCTTGGCGAAGTAGGCGGCCACGCCCTCGCCTGCGGTGTCGAGCACGCCGGTGATCACGGGATCGGCCTCGAAGTCCTCGACGGCGTGCAGCAGCGTCGGCGGCAGCGTGCGTCCCGATCCGCTGCCCAGCGCACCGGGGTCCAGGCTGCGCTTGACGCCGTCGATGCCCGCGCCCAGCGCCGCGGCGATGGCCAGGTAGGGGTTGGCCGAACCGTCGCCGCCGCGCATCTCGACGCGCTGATCGTCGGGGACTCGGATGTAGTGCGTGCGGTCGTTGCCGCCTTAGGTCGGCGTGCGCGGCGCCCAGGACGCACCCGAGGCGGTGGTCAGTGCCCCGGTTCGCTTGTAGGAGTTGACCGTTGGCCCCACCAGCGCCTGCAGCGCGCACGCATGGTCGAGGATTCCGCCGATGAACGCGTAGGCGGTGGGCGACAGGCCGAGGCCGCGCTCGTCTCCCGCGTCGGGAAACACCGGGCGTCCGGCGCTGGTGAGCGAGATGTGCAGGTGCAGGCCACTTCCCGTGCGATCGCCGAACGGCTTGGGCATGAACGTGGCGATCATGCCCCGCTGGGCGGCCAGCACCGAGAGCAGGTACCGCAGCGTCACCACGCGGTCGGCGGTGGTCAGTGCGTCGGAGAACTGGAAGTTCTGCTCGAACTGGCCGTTGCCGTCCTCGTGGTCGTTGGCGTAGTTGGCCCAGCCCAGGGAGTTCATCGCCGTCGACACCGTGGTGAGGTGGTCGTACATGCGCGTCACGCCGCGGGCGTCGTAACACGGTTGGGCGGCGGTGTCGTCGTCGTCGGCCGTGACCAGGCTGCCGTCGGCGGAACGCTTGAGCAGGAAGTACTCGACCTCGGCGCCCACCCATGGCTCGAACCCGGCGTCGCCGGCGAGCGCGATCAGGTTCTTGAGGATGACGCGCGGCGCGAACGGCCACGGCGTCCCGTCGACGTGCGGGTCGCAGTGCACGATCGCCAGGCCGTCCTTGACGAAGGGCACGGGGGTGAACGACGCCGGATCGGGCATGGCGATGAGGTCGGGGTCCTTGGGTTCCTGGCCCATGGCGCCGACGGCATAGCCGGCGAAGCCGACGCCCTCGGTGGCGAGTTGGTCGACGGCCTCGACGGGAACCAGCTTGGCGCAGGGCTTTCCGCGGAGGTCGACGAACAGGGCGAGCAGGAACGACGTGTTCGAATCCTCGGCGAGGGTGCGGAGATCGGGGGTCATCACGAATCCTTGTCTCTTGATGTGAATCAAAGTATCACGATAGGAAACAGCGCGCAGCGCGAAAATCCCCGGCCGGCACGTGTGCGTCGCGCCGGCCGGGGATCGTCGAACTAGGCCGAGACCATGTCGTAGGACGACTCACGGTGGACCGTGGCGTCGATGCCCGCCTCCTCCTCGTCGGGCGAGATGCGGATGCCCATCGTCTTCTTCAACGCGAACGCGATGACGTAGGCGACGACGAACGAGTACGCCATCACCGCCGCCGCGGCGACGGCCTGCCGCCACAGCTGATCCAGGCCGCCGCCGTAGAACAGGCCGTCGACCGCGTTCGGCATGCCCGCGCTGGCGAAGAAGCCGATGAGCAGCGTGCCGACGACACCGCCGACCAGGTGCACGCCCACCACGTCGAGCGAGTCGTCGTAGCCGAAGCGGGACTTCAGACCCACGGCGTACACGCAGATCGCCCCGGCGATGCCGCCCACGAAGATCGCGCCCACGGGCGTCACCGCGCCACATGCCGGGGTGATGGCCACCAGGCCCGTGATGGCACCCGATGCCGCGCCCACGCCGGTGACGTGACCGTCCTTCAGCTTCTCCACCCCCAGCCACGCCAGCGTCGCCGCGCACGTCGCGACGAACGTGGTCACCATGACGATCGACGCCGAATTACCCGCCGCCAGAGCCGATCCGCCGTTGAAGGCGTACCAGCCGGCCCACAGCAGGCCGGCGCCCAGCAGCGTCAGCGGCACGTTGTGCGGCTTGCGCAGTTGCCCGAACATCGCCGACTTGCCCAGCACGATCGCGACCGCCAGCGCCGCCGCGCCGGCGTTGATGTGCACCGCGGTGCCGCCCGCGAAGTCGATGGCGTGCAGCGAGTTCGCGATCCAGCCGCCCACCGAGTTCTCGGTGACCACGCCGTCGAACGCGAACACCCAGTGCGCGACGGGGAAGTACACCAGCACGGCCCACAGCGTCGCGAACAGCATCCAGGCGCCGAACTTCATGCGATCGGCCACCGCGCCGGAGATGAGCGCCACCGTGATCGCCGCGAACAGTGCCTGGAACAACGCGAACAGGCTGACCGGCAGCCCCGAGATCGTGGTCTGCGTCTCGAGCAGATCCTTCATGCCCGCGAACTCGAACAGGTCGCCGACGAAGCCGCCGTAGCTGGTGCCGAACACCATCGAGAACCCGAACAACACCCACAGCAATCCGACGACGGCGACCGCGCCGAACGTCATCATCATCATGTTGGTCGAACTCTTGACCGAGACCATGCCGCCGTAGAACAGCGCCAGGCCGGGGATCATCAACGTGAGCCCGATGATGCAACACAGCATGAAAGCCGTGGTGCCCGTATCCACTACGTCCATCGCTTGCTTCTCCTGAAAGTGCCGCGGCCGGTCAGTCCAGCCGTTCACTGGCAGTAACCGATGTTTCTGTTACGCCGGAGGTGTCGGTGCGTTGCGCGCACGTAACGGGATGGCCGGGGAGTGTGTCAGCATCGAAGGGTGAGACGAGTGAGGCCCGTGGGCACCATCGTGGCGTTGGCCGTGGTGCTGATCGGCGGCGGCATCTGGTGGGCGTTCTTCGGCAACGGTCATTCGTCGGCCGACTGCGCGCCGGTCAAGGAGTTGCTGGCGTTCAACAAGGCGCAGATCGACGCGCTCAACGCCAAGACCAAGATCCCCGAGCCCGGCTCCGGCGAGACCGCCTCGCAGCCGAGCGCGCTGGACTACCGCGCGTGGGAACAGGGCATCGAGGACCGGGCCGCGCGGGTGACCGGGGAGGGGCTCAAGGACAAGGCGAGCGATCTCAGCAAGACCGTCGAGCACCTCGTCGACGCGAAGATCGACTACGACGCACAGCACGAGACCGTCGCGCCCGGGGCGCAACCGCCCGCACTGGCGATGGTGGTCTCGGCCTTCAACAGCCAGTTCGAGGCGCAGGTCAGTCAGTTGGCGAAGGAGTGTCCGGCCTGAACGGCGTGCCCCAGGTGCCCGCGAAGGCGACGTCGGTCAGCGGCTTGCGCTCGCGCGGCGCGGAGTCGCGCTCGATGATCGCGGCATCCGCGTCGGCGTAGTCGCCGAGGCGGCCGACCGCGACGATCGCCAGCGGTCGCACGCCCTCCGGGATGCCGAACGTCGTGCGGGCGGCGTCGGCGTCGAAGCCTGCCATCGGATGCGTCACCAGACCCCGCGACACCGCCTCCACGCTGAGGTTCGCGATGGCGGCCCCGGCGTCCAGCGCCGCATAGCGGGCGACGTTCTCGTCGTCTCCCTCGTCGGCGCACACCAGGATCAGGGCCGCCGCCGACGTGGCGTAGGCGTTACCGCGCGCCAGCGTGGCCGACAGCCCGGCGAAGGTGTCGTCGGCCTGATCCCCCAAGTCTGAGCTGCGGGAACGGCACCCCACCACGAAGCGCACCGGCTGCCGTCGCCCCCACGTCGCCGACCAGCGGGCGGCCTCCAGCAGTGCCGTCACCGCGGTCGCCGAGATCGTGGCCGCGGGATCGAAGGCGCGCGGACTCCAGCGTGCGGCGATGTCGGGATGGATGGGCACCGCGGTGGTGGCCAACCGGTTGGTCAGGCGCTCGGTCACGGCGTCCTCCGAACCTCGTTCATGGGTGCCCAACCTACCGTCGGGCGGTGGCGGGCGACGAGGGGGAAACTCAGGTGCTCGGACCCCTTATCCTTGGTGGGATTTTGGTGTGACCCCAGAAAGGGCTGACAAGTGGCGCTCGTCGTCCAGAAGTACGGCGGATCCTCGGTGTCCGACGCCGACCGCATCCGGCGCGTTGCCGAGCGGATCGTCGAGACCAAGAAGGCCGGCAACGACGTCGTCGTGGTCGTGTCCGCCATGGGCGACACCACCGACGACCTGTTGGACCTGGCCCGCCAGGTGAGCCCCGCCCCGCCACCGCGCGAGATGGACATGCTGCTGACCTCGGGGGAGCGCATCTCCAACGCGCTGGTCGCGATGGCCATCCACTCCCTGGGGGCCCAGGCCCGCTCGTTCACCGGCTCGCAAGCCGGCGTGATCACCACCGGGACGCACGGCAACGCCAAGATCATCGACGTCACGCCCGGCAGGCTGCAGGACGCGCTGGCCGAGGGGCTCATCGTGCTGGTCGCCGGATTCCAGGGCGTCAGCCAGGACAGCAAGGACGTCACCACGCTCGGTCGCGGCGGATCGGACACCACCGCGGTGGCGCTGGCCGCCGCGCTCGGCGCCGACGTCTGCGAGATCTACACCGACGTCGACGGCATCTTCACCGCCGACCCGCGCATCGTGCCCAACGCGCGCCACCTCGACACCGTCAGCTTCGAGGAGATGCTGGAGATGGCGGCCGCGGGCGCCAAGGTGCTGATGCTGCGCTGCGTGGAATACGCCCGCCGCTACGACGTTCCGATTCACGTCCGCTCGTCGTACTCCGACAAGCCGGGCACGCTCGTCAAGGGATCGATGGAGGACATCGCGATGGAAGACGCCATTCTCACCGGGGTAGCCCACGACCGCAGCGAGGCGAAGGTGACCGTGGTGGGGCTGCCCGACGTGCCCGGCTACGCCGCCAAGGTGTTCCGCGCCGTCGCCGACGCCGACGTCAACATCGACATGGTGCTGCAGAACATCTCGAAGGTCGAGGACGGCAAGACCGACATCACGTTCACCTGCTCGCGCGAGAGCGGGCCCGGTGCAGTGGAGAAGCTCACCGCGCTCAAGGACGAGATCGGCTTCTCGGCCGTGCTGTACGACGACCACATCGGCAAGGTGTCGCTGATCGGCGCGGGCATGCGCAGCCATCCCGGCGTGACGGCGACGTTCTGCGAGGCGCTGGCCGCCGTCGGCGTCAACATCGACTTGATCTCCACCTCCGAGATCCGGATCTCGGTGCTGGTCAAGGACACCGAACTCGACAAGGCCGTGGCCGCGCTGCACGAGGCGTTCGAACTCGGTGGCGACGAAGAGGCGGTCGTCTACGCGGGGAGTGGGATCTAGTGCCGGGGCGAGCGAAGCGACGGGGTGCGTGATGGTCTCGATTGGTGTGGTCGGTGCCACCGGCCAGGTCGGCCAGGTCATGCGAAGGTTGTTGGAAGAACGCGACTTTCCCACCACCGACGTGCGCTTCTTCGCGTCGGCGCGCTCGGCGGGCAAGAAGCTGAGCTTCCGCGGCCAGGAGATCGAGGTCGAGGACTCCGAGACCGCCGATCCCTCCGGCATCGACATCGCGCTGTTCTCGGCGGGCGCGACGATGTCGCGCGTGCAGGCGCCGCGGTTCGCCGCAGCGGGCGCGGTGGTGGTCGACAACTCGTCGGCGTGGCGCAAGGACCCCGACGTCCCGCTGGTGGTCTCCGAGGTGAACTTCGACCGCGACGCGGGCAACCGTCCGAAGGGCATCATCGCCAACCCAAACTGCACCACCATGGCCGCCATGCCGGTGCTCAAGGTGCTGCACGACGAGGCCGGGCTGACCCGCATGATCGCCTCGACGTACCAGGCCGTCTCCGGTAGCGGGCTGGCCGGTGTCGACGAGCTGTACGGCCAGGCCAGCGCGGTCGTGTCCGGCAGCCGCGACCTGGTGCACGACGGCGGGGCGGCGGACTTCCCCGCCCCGGTCAAGTACGTCGCGCCCATCGCGTTCAACGTCGTCCCGCTCGCCGGATCGCTGGTGGACGACGGCTCGGGCGAGACCGACGAGGACCAGAAGCTGCGCAACGAGAGCCGCAAGATCCTCGGCATCCCGGATCTCGCGGTCAGCGGTACGTGCGTGCGCGTCCCCGTGTACACGGGCCACTCACTGTCGCTCAACGTGGAGTTCGCCCAGCCCATCTCACCGGAGCGGGCGCGTGCACTGCTCACGGGTGCGCCGGGTGTCACCTACGTCGACGTCCCGACGCCGCTGGCGGCCGCGGGTACCGACGACTCGCTGGTGGGGCGCATCCGGCAGGACCCGGGGGTACCCGACGGTCGCGGGCTCGCGCTCTTCGTCTCCGGTGACAACCTGCGCAAGGGTGCCGCACTGAACACCATCCAGATCGCCGAACTGCTGGCCGCTCAGCTCTAGGCGCACCGATGCGCGGACGACCATGGCCGGCGGTCATGGGCGTACTGCTGGCGCTGGCCCCCTCCGCGGTGGCCGACCCGGCTCCCGAGCCCGCGCCCGTGCTGGGTCCGCTGGCGCCCGGGCAGGTGGTGCGCATCGGACCGACGGCCGGGACGGGGACGCCGACCAGGGATTACGGCATCGGTGCCACGGATCTCTGCGAGTTCATGGAGTTCCCCAGTGGGATCCTGCAGGTCTGTGGGGACAGCTTCGCCGGTCAGGGCGTCGGCTTCGGCGGGTGGTACTCGCCCATCGCCCTGCACGTCGAGACCGATTCCATCGACGACCCGGGCGGTGTTCGCTACGACGGCGTGACGGGTGTGGACCGGCCGCTGCTGGCCGACCGGGCGGCGCCGGGTACGTCGCAGCTTCCTGCGGGCATCGTGTCGATCAACCGGGAGAACTACCTGCTGGTCACCACGACGAAGAATCTGGTGCCTCAGTCGTCACGGCTGGTGAAAGCCGTTGCTGCTCAAGGAAATTGGCAGACCGTGCCCGGCTCGGTGCGCGACGACGCGTGGGCCAGGGGCCGACAGTCGCAGATCAGCGGATACTACGATCCGATCCCGCGACCGGATTCCGAGCGGGGTTGGGTCTACGTGGTGGCCAACGACTTCGACCGCAGCAGCCCCGTGGAGCTGTACCGGGCGACACCGCAGGACTTCACCGATCGCGGTTCCTGGCAGGCCTGGTCCGCCGACGGCGGCTGGGGGCGGCCCCCCACGCCGCTGTGGCCCGACGCGGTGGGGGAGATGAGCATCCGGGAGATCGACGGCCTGGTGGTGCTGTCCTACTTCAACGCCACCACCGGCAACATGGAGATGCGGGTGGCCCGCGACCCGACGCAGCTGGGTACCGCGCCGGTGACCACGGTGGTGGTGGCCGCACCGTGGCCCGACGTGGCCGACGAGCTGCCCGCGCCCGGCGACAACCGAATGGCCCAGCCCTACGGCGGCTACATCTCGCCGGGATCCACCAGCGACGAGGTCCGGGTGTTCGTCAGCCAGTGGAACACCGGGCCCGGCGGTGACAACGCGCCCTACCGCGTCATCCAGTTCGCGGTGAATCCCGTCAAGCCTCGGTGACCGCGCCGGGGACCCTGGGGCATCGCCACGGCATCGGCCGATCTCGCGTCGGGTCCCCCCGGCTTTCGGTAACCTCGCCAGTCGGCTGTGCCCGGGTGCAGCGAGGCCCAATCATGGCGTGGTCGAAGCTCATCAGCCATGCCGACCATCGACGAAAGTTGTCAGCGCATGCCACATAGCGAACTCTCGGCCGCCGCCACGCTGGTCGACATGCTGCGTCGACGGGCGCAGACGTATCAGGACAAGATCGCGTTCAGCTTCTCCTACGAAGGTGATGACGCGAACCGGACTCAGGTGTCATATCGAGATCTCGACCTCAAGGCTCGCAGCATCGCTGCGGAACTGCAGAGTCGTGGCGCTGCGGGAGAGCGCGTACTGGTGCTGTGCCGGCCCGGGTTGGACCACATCGCCGGATACTTCGGGTGTCTGTATGCAGGTGCCGTCGCCGTTCCCGTTCACGAGCGCCTGGCCCCGCGATTGTCGTCGGTGGTGCCCGATGCGAATGCGCGATTTGCCCTGGGTATCAGCGCAACCCACCACGAGATCGTCGCCGCGCTCGACTCCGTGAACGAGGGGCGAGGGCTGCACTGGCTGCTCACCGACGAGATCGACGACGACCGAGCCACTGCCTGGGCCCCGGGAGCCGGTGACCCGGAGGCCATCGCGATGATCCAGTACACCTCCGGCTCGACTGCAGCACCCAAGGGGGTGATGGTGTCGCACCGCAATCTGCTGCACAACCTGGCCGCGATTCGGACCTCTTGGCCTGGGGACGACACGTCCGTCGGCGTCTTCTGGTTGCCATCACATCACGACATGGGCCTCATCGGCGCCAACCTGTCGATGATCGACATCGGATGTACGACCCACCTCATGTCGCCCACGGCGTTCATCAGGAATCCGATGCGATGGTTGCAGGCCATCTCGCGGCACCGTGCCACCTACACCGTCGCCCCCAACTTCGCGTACGACGCCTGTGTGCAACGCAGCGTCCCCGAAGAGCGTGCGGCCCTGGACTTGTCGAGTCTGACGACGGCGATGAACGGTGCAGAGCCAGTGCTGGCGGCAACGATGCGTGCCTTCTCGGCGGCGTTTGCATCGGCGGGGTTTCGCCCCGACGCGTTCATGCCGGTGTATGGGCTTGCCGAGGCCACGTTGCTGGTGTCCGGCGGATCCGACGGTCCCCTACCCGTCGTGCACCGCCTCGATCGGCACGAACTCGGTGAAGGGCGTGTCGTCGACATCGCACCGGACGACCCGGCAGCGGTCGAAGTGGTTGGTTGCGGCCGCGTTCGAGGTGGTCAACGCGTGGCGATCGTCAACCCCGTCACGCGGCAACCGTGCGCCGCAGACGAGGTCGGGGAGGTCTGGGTGGCCGGACCGTCGGTTGCGCAAGGTTTTTGGGCGCGTCCCGAACAGAGCGCCGAGACCTTCGCCGCGTTTCTCGCCGACGGGTCACGAGGGCCATTCCTGCGAACCGGAGACCTGGGCTTCCTGCGGTCGGGTGACCTGTTCATCACGGGGCGATGCAAGGACCTCGTGGTCATCGGAGGCGTCAATCACTATCCCAACGACATCGAGGCCGTCGTCCAGGCGTGTCATCCGGCTCTGGTACTCGGTCGCGGTGCGGCGTTCGCATTCACGCCTGGGCAGGGCGAACTCGAACGGCTCGTCGTGCTGCAAGAGGTGGACCGTAGCCGAATTCTCGACTCAGACTTCGAGGGCGTGACGTCGGGCATCCGCACGGCAATCTCCAAGCACTACGCACTGGCGGTCCACTCGGTGGTGATCGTCGACCGCTCGACGCTGCCCACCACGTCGAGCGGCAAAGTTCAGCGCGGATTGTGTCGAGAACGCTTCCTGGCTGGTCAGCTGGACCCCGTGTTCGTGTGGGATGAGCCGACGGCGCCCGATGACTTGGCTCGAGCACGAACCTTGGAGGTGGCGATGGTCGCCGCCGAGAGGATCAGAGCCGCCTGGGCCGAGCAGGCGGCGGCCGGGACCTCTCGAACGGGTCTCGGCGAGTCCTCCACCTGACTCCAGAGTAAGTCACAACTGACTCGCGAGTAAGGAGAATGCCGGCAACGCGTGCCGTGGCGCCGATCAGCTTTGCTTTGCTCGCACCTGGCTATCGTCGGGCTGAACAGCGGGAAAGTTGTTTCCAGATGTAACTAGTGGCTTTGACGTGCAGGTATGTCGCTGGGAGGTTCGTCAAAGTGCGTCGAAGAACGTCGCTTGGTGGATACGATCTCGGCATCCGCAAAATTTTCCGTCGTGTCAAGGAGTCGTCGTGCCATTAGTCGGGGAGTCGTTCGTCAATGCTGACCAACGGTTGTCGTCAGCCATCCGCCCATGGCTGGGAGCGGGCATCGCCGCGGCCACCGTTGGAGCGCTCGTAGCCGCGCCCGGGGTTCCCGAGGTCGTCTCGGGACTCGACCGCACGGTGGAGACCGCCGCGGTGCGTCTGAGCGCCGGATGGGATCCGCTGTCGGCGTGGCGGGAGGCGTTCAACACCTCCTCGACGAATGCATCGACTCTGGCAAACAACTTCTTCTTGGCGCCCGGGGTGGGACTGCAGCAAGCCATCAAGAATCAAGTGGGCTATCTCAGCGAAATCTTGAACGATCCGTCGACCATCGGTGAGGTGCTGGGGAAGATCGCCAGTAACGTCGGGACGGTCGGCTCCGGGCTCACCCTGTTCAACGCCGACGACCCGACCTTCAGTGCGGCGACCGCACACACGATCGACGGCCTGCATGGGTTGATGATCAACCTGCTCCCGCAGTTCTTGAACCCAAGCATCGACCCCACCGTGGTGAGCAACCTCCTGAAGGTCGCTGCGTCGCCGCTCACCGGGGTGCTGGTCGGCGTCGCCGGTCCCGTCATCAGTCCCGTGGTGGCCCTCGTCAACAGCGTGACGGCCATCGTCAGTGCGCTCCGCGTGGGTGACATGACCACGGCGATCCAGGATCTCGTCGACGCACCCGCGCACATCGTGGGTTCGTTCTTCAACGGTGCGACATTGGACATCTCGGGACTGACCCCGCTGCTGAACTCCTCGGGGATATTCCAGAACACGACCCTGAACTCACTCGACGTCTCGTTCGGAGGTCTGCTCTCGACCGGTGGCGTCCAGGCCGGCCCCTACAAGGGGCCCGGCGACACCTCGATCAACGTTCCCGGCGGCTCCATCCTGAACAGCGTCGGGATGAACGTGACTGCCACCATCGGCGGCGCCACGGTCACCCTGCCCATCCCTGGTCAGGCCGTCGGCCCGCTCGGCGCGCTGGAGGGTCTGTCGCAGACCATTGGCGTCTTGCTCGGTAGCGGTTGGGATGGCAAGGGCGCCTCTCAGCTGCCCCCGCTGGCCGGACTGCACTTCCCGGTCATCAGCGATACGGCCGAATCCGCCCCTACCGCAACGGCCTTGGCGGCGTCCGTCGAATCCGTGCCGGCTACGGACACGGCTTCCTCAGAGGGAACCGCCGGAGAGGGAACCGCCGGCGCCACCGAGGTCTCGAAGGCGATCTCGGCACGGACCGCGTCCGCGGAAACCGCGGGCACGTCGGCAGCCACGTCGCCGGAGGCCGAGCCGACCTCCGAGCAGGCTGCGACGACGACGAACGCCGCAACCGCCACGGCGGCCGGCACGCCATCGGAGGAGACCAAGCCGGCCGACGCCGTGAAGCCGTCCTCGTCCTCGCCGTCCTCCTCGTCCTCGTCGTCGTCGTCCTCTTCGTCTTCCTCGACGACGTCGTCGGCGACGGGCACGACGACGTCGGGAGGTTCGACGGCGGGTGCTTCGCCGGCGTCGACGACCAAGGGTGCCGGTGCCGGTGGTGCGACAGGGTCCTCGTCCAGCGAGGCGTCGTCGGTGAGTCGAGCTGGTACGGCAAAGAGCGCCGGCAGCGGCGCGCAGGCGGCGTCCCCGAAGGGTGGTTCCTCCGAGGGTGGTTCCTCGAAGGGGCCGGAGAAGTCCGATTCGGGTGCCAAGGGCGGCTCCGGAACCTCAGGTGGGAAGTCGAGCGAGAAGTGAGAATCTAAGCAGCGCGGGTGCGCGAGGGGAGTCTCCTGAGAGCACCATCGAGCCCGAACACGACAGCGGCCCGCCAAGAATTGGCGGGCCGCTGCGTCAGGCTGGTTACTTGAACGCGTCCTTGACCTTCTCGCCCGCGTCCTTCAGGTTCGCCTTCACCTGGTCGACCTTGCCCTCGTTCTCGGTGTCCTTGTCGCCACTGGCCTTGCCAGCTGCTTCCTTGGCCTGACCGCCCAGGTCCTCGACCTTGTTCTTGGCCTTGTCCGCGAAGCTCATGCCATTCACCTCCGATGCGGCGACCCAGTGCCGCCTCGCGAGTCGGATGCCCGGTCCGTCCACCCCTGAAACCGGGCGGACCCGCGGCCTGAGCGTTCTCACAGCAGATTCAAAGGGCGTTCAGAACCCCGACTTGGACATCGCGACGACCATCGAATCCATGAGTGACAACCCAGCGTCATCGGAGCAGTCGTCCGCGCAGTCGTCCGCGCAGCCCTCCCCACAGCCCTCCCCGCTGACGGAGCCCGCAGGCCAGACCGCTCCGATACCCCCGCAGCAGCATCAGCCGCCGTCATCCGAGCCGGCGACCGGGCCGATCGGCTACCTGCCGCCGCAGGGGCAGCCGGTGGCCGCGCCGGTGTACCCGGGCACGTACCCGGGTGAGCAACGTGATCGGAAACGCAGTCGGGTGACGTTGGCCGCGGCCTGGGTCGGCATCGCCGCGGGCGCGGTCTTCATCGTCGCCGTCATCTTCGGCACCGGGTTCATGGTGGGCGCGCACTCCAACGGATGGCGCGGTGGTCCCGATCGCGGTGCCGGGTTCGACCACCGCGACGGTCCGCCCGCCGCGGTGTTCCCCATGGGTCCCATGGTGCGGCCCGGCCCCGGCTTCGTCTTCCCGAGCGGCCCCGGCGGCGGGTTCGGCCCCGGCAACCCGTTCGGCCCCGGCAACCCGTTCGGTCCCGGTGGCGGCGACAACCCGGGAGCGCCCGGCCAGCAGAGTCCGGGCCAGATGCCCCGCTGACCCCGCGATCTCGGCTTACCTGCGAGGCGCGGCGGGTATGCCAGGTTCGCGGCGCGGCAGCCCCTGCACCGCAACAGGAGGGAAACATGACAGACAAGATCGCGACCACCGACAGTGGCGCCCCGGCGCCGAGCCTCGAACACTCGCTCTCCGTCGGACCCGACGGCCCATTGCTGCTGCAGGACTCCTACCTGATCGAGCAGATGGCCAACTTCAACCGGGAGCGCATCCCGGAGCGGCAACCGCACGCCAAGGGCGGTGGCGCCTTCGGCACCTTCGAGGTGACCGGGGACGTCAGCCGGTACACCAAGGCGGCGTTCCTGCAACCCGGCGTCAAGACCGAGATGCTCGCGCGGTTCTCCACGGTCGCCGGCGAGCGCGGCAGCCCGGACACGTGGCGCGACCCGCGTGGGTTCTCGCTGAAGTTCTACACGTCCGAGGGCAACTTCGACATGGTCGGCAACAACACCCCGGTGTTCTTCGTGCGCGACCCGATGAAGTTCCAGCACTTCATCCGCAGCCAGAAGCGGATGGCGGCCAACAACCTGCGCGACCACAACATGCAGTGGGACTTCTGGACGCTGGTGCCCGAATCGGCCCACCAGGTCACGTGGCTGATGGGCGATCGCGGCATCCCGAAGTCGTGGCGGCACATGAACGGCTACTCCAGCCACACCTACAGCTGGATCAACGAGGCGGGTGAGCTGTTCTGGGTGAAGTACCACTTCAAGACCGACCAGGGCATCGACTTCCTCACCCAGGAGGACGCCGATCGGATCGCCGGTCAGGACGCCGACTATCACCAGCGCGACCTGTTCGACTCCATCGAGAACGGCGACTTCCCGAGTTGGTCGCTGAAGATGCAGATCATGCCGTTCGAGGATGCCAAGACCTACCGGATCAACCCGTTCGACCTGACCAAGGTGTGGCCGCACGCCGACTACCCGCTCGTCGACGTCGGCACCATGACGCTCAACCGCAACGTCGTCGACTATCACTCGCAGATCGAGCAGGCGGCCTTCGAACCGAACAACGTGGTGCCGGGCACGGGGCTGAGCCCCGACAAGATGCTGCTGGCGAGGGGCTTCTCCTACAGCGACGCCCACCGGGCGCGGCTGGGCGTGAACTACAAGCAGATCCCGGTCAACGAGCCGAAGGTGGAGGTCAACGCATACGCCAAGGACGGTGCCATGCGGATGCGGCTGTCCACCGACCCGGTGTACGCGCCCAACTCGATGGGCGGTCCGGTCGCCGACGATCCCCGGCGCGTCGCCGAGGCGCACTGGGCGTCCGACGGCGACATGGTGCGCACGGCCTACACGCTGCGCCCCGAGGACGACGACTGGAGCCAGGCCGGCACGCTGGTGCGCGACGTCCTCGACGACGCGCAGCGAGAGCGGTTGGCGCACAACATCATCGGTCACGTATCCGATGGCGTGAAGGAGCCCGTGCTGTCGCGGGTCTTCGAGTACTGGCGCAACGTCGACCCCGACCTCGGCAAGAAGGTCGAAGAGGGCGTGCGCTCGCAGCAGTGACCACGTGACGCGACGGGGTGGGTCCCAGCCAACGAGCTGGGGCCCGCCTCGCCCAGTTCTGCGTGAGGGCGCGAGCGTGCGGCGGATCGCAGCCCTGGCGCAGAAGTCGCGGACATGGCGTCGGGTTGGTGCTGCGCGCGGGGTCTGAGCGTGGACGCCGGCGGCGGTGTGCGGGTAGCCGTGCCCACCCCGGGGCGACGACCCTGCCCAGCTTTCGGCGCACGGATCCCCAGTTCTGCGTGAGGGCGTGGGCGTGCGGCGGATCGCGGCCCTGGCGCAGAAGTCGGTGGCGTCGAGTGGTGCGTGGGGGGTCAAGGCTCGCTACGGCGCGTTGTCGCTCGTTGTCGCTAAGGGGTGGGCATGGCGACTCGTGGTTGGACGGCGCGTCGGCCCTCACCGCCGGGGACGTACTCCTCGCCATTCGCCGACGGCACCGCCCGCGACGGCCCCGCGACACCGCACGAGCCCCGCGAGGGCAGGTGCATCCCACTCGCGACACGCCGAGGAATCGCACTCTTGTAATTCGCGTGGGGTCTGTGGGACTATTGAGAACTTTGGTGATCGTGTGGCGATCTAGCCCGGTTCGTGACACTCTCTCTACCCATGACGCGAGCACGATGGCTGATCCTGGCCGTGGCGGCGGCGCTGATGGCCACCACCGCGGGTTGTGGCCTGCGAACCGAACCGTCCCCACGGGCCAGCATGGACGTGTTCCAGGTGGGCGATTGCGTCACCATTCCCGTCGGCCAGGCGGACGACCCGGGGTCGATGCGCGCGCAGAAGGCGCCGTGCAGCGTGGACGCCAGCTACACCGTGGGTGCCACCGCCGACGACTCCGGTGTCTGCCCGTCCAAGGAGTACCAGCAGGTCTCCGCCACCTTCGTGGACCCGACCACGTCGCGGCTGTGCCTGGTCCCCAACCTGGTGGCCCAGCACTGCTACGTCCTGGACATGCCCATCGGCGTGATGCAGAGCGCCGACTGCGCCGCACGCGGCCAGGACGGCCTGCTGGTGCAGGTCACCCAGCGGCTCGACAAGCGGGACCAGCAGGCCTGCCCGTCGGCGGCGGGGCACTTCGCGTGGCCGTATCCGTCGCCGGCCCGGACGTACTGCACGCTCACGGTCTTCTAGCGTCCGGCCGCCCCTGGCAGGATGGCCGACATGAGCATCGACGTCGTCTACACCGCAGAATCCACGGCGACCGGCGGAGGTCGCGACGGCCACGTCAAGTCCACCGACGGCAAGATCGACCTGGACACGCGCCCGCCCAAGGAGATGGGTGGTAGCGGCGAGGGCATCAACCCGGAGCTGTTGTTCTCGGCCGGGTGGTCGGCGTGTTTCCTCGGCGCCCTGCGCCTCGTCGCCCGCAACGAGAAGGTCGCGATCGACGACGCCAGCGGCATCACCGCCCAGATCGGGTTCGGCAAGGACTCCGACGGCGGGTTCGGGTTCACCGCGCACCTCGTCGGCTACCTGCCCGGATTGGAGCAGGACGCGGCCGACGATCTGATGGAGAAGGCGCACCAGGTGTGCCCCTACTCCAAGGCCACCCGTGGCAACGTCGACGTCAAGCTGACGGCGAAGGTCTAGGCGTGCGCGCCACCCGCGGTGCCGGCATGGCCGTGGCGAGCGTGCTGGCGCTGGCTCTGGCTCTGGCCGCCCCCGCGGCGGCGCGGCCGTCGGATCCCGGCGTCGTCAACTACGCGGTCCTCGGCAAGGGATCGGTGGGCAACGTCGTCGGCGCACCCATGGGATGGGAATCGCGGTTCACCGCGCCGTTCCAGGGCTTCTGGGTCGACGCCGCGGAGTGCAACGACTGGGCCGACGTCGGCCTGCCCGACGTCTACGCCGACCCCGATCTGGCGTCCTTCGCCGGCGCCGTGGCGCAGCGTGCGGCCGACGACGACACGAACCTGGTGAAACAGGCCGTCGGCGTGTTCGCCACCACCGACGCCGCGACCCGGGCGTTCCACCGTCTGACCGATCGCACCCGCGGCTGCGCCGGCCAGACCACCGCGATGCACCTCGAAGACCTGCGCACCCAGGTCTGGACCTTCAGCGGCGATGCGCCGACGGCCACCGACGCGGTGTGGGTGAAGCAGGAAGCGGGTACAGACCGCCGATGCTTCGTCCAGACCCGGCTGCGGGAGAACGTTCTGCTACAGGCGAAAGTGTGTCAGCCGGGCAACGGAGGTCCGGCGGTGAACGTGCTGGCGGGAGCCATGCAGAACGCGTTGGGCCAGTAACCGTCGACGCGCGGCCAGCGGGCGACGGACTCCGCGCGACGGGAATTCCGGCGACGTTGTCGGTGTCGCACTCCAAGATGGACGCCATGGTGTCGTGGAGGGGATGGGGGACGTGACCGTGACGCATGCCGACCCGGCGCAGCAGCAGGACCGGGAGTTCGCCGACGCCGAAGACGCGGCGCGCCACGTCGCCGAGGCCTGTCTGCGGGACGGTCCGGTGGGGATGGTGGGGCTGGAGATCGAGGCGCACTGCTTCGACGTCACCGATCCCACCCGCCGGCCGTCGTGGGCGGAGCTGACCGAGGCCGTCGAGTCCGTGCCGCCGCTTCCCGGCGGCAGCAGGATCACCCTCGAACCCGGCGGTGCGGTGGAACTGTCGGGCCCGCCGCTGGCCGGTGCGGCGGCCGCCACCGACGCCATGCTCACCGACCGCCTGGTGTTGGGTCGGGCGTTCCACGACCGCGGCCTGGGGCTGGTGCTGTTGGGCGCGGACCCGTTGCGCCCGCCCCGGCGGGTGAACCCGGGAGGCCGGTACGAGGCCATGGAACGCTTCTTCGCGGCCAGCGGCACCGGCGACGCGGGCGCGGCCATGATGACGTCGACGGCCTCGATCCAGGTCAACGTCGACGCCGGACCGCAGAGCGGATGGGGCGAGCGCGTGCGCCTGGCGCATGCGCTGGGTCCGGTGATGATCGCGATCGCCGCCAACTCACCGCTGCTGGGCGGCGAGTTCACCGGGTGGCGCAGTGCGCGGCAACGCGTGTGGAGCCGCCTCGACGAGCGCCGCTGCGGCCCCATCCTGGGCGCCAGCGACGACGAACCGGCCAACGACTGGGCCCGGTACGCGCTCAAGGCGCCGGTGATGCTGGTGCACGGTCCCGAACCCCGCGCCGTCACCGAGTGGGTGCCGTTCGCCGATTGGGCCGACGGGACGACGCTGCTGGCAGGCCGCCGCCCCACCGCGGCCGACGCCGACTATCACCTCACCACGCTGTTCCCGCCGGTGCGCCCCCGCGGCTTCCTCGAGATCCGCTACCTGGACAGCCTTCCCGACGTGCTGTGGCCGGCCGTGGTGTTCACCCTCGTCACGCTGCTCGACGATCCGGAGGCGGCGGCCGTCGCGGCCGAGGCCACCCGACCCGTCGCCACGGCGTGGGACCGCGCCGCGCAGCACGGGCTCGCCGATCGGGGCGTCCAGAAGGCGGCCATCACGTGCGTGCGGGCCGCCGCCGAGCGTGCGCCCGCGGAACTGGCGTCGGCCATGGGCTGGCTGGTGGACCGGGTGCAGGAGGGTCGGTGTGCGGCCGACGACGTCTCCGACCTGGCCGTCGAACACGGCATCGCCGCGGCCGTCGTCGAATTCGCCAAGGAGGACGCGTGAACACCCGAGCCGCGATGGTTCGCGACCTCGAGACCGCCAGGGCGCGCACCCTGGCGCTCGTCGACCACGACGACGCCGAGCTGCACCGTCAGTACGACCCGTTGATGAGCCCGCTGGTGTGGGACCTGGCCCACATCGGGTGGCAGGAGGAGATGTGGCTGCTGCGCGGCAACGACCCGCGCAGGCCCGGCATGCTCGATCCCACCGTGGAACGCTGCTACGACGCGTTCCTCAACACCCGGGCCAGTCGCGTCGACCTGCCCCTGTTGCCGCCCAACGATGCCCGCGCCTACTGCGCGAACGTGCGCGACGAGGTGTTCGCCCTCCTGGCCGCCCTGCCCGAGGACGCCGACGACTTCACCTTCGGGTTGGTGGTCAGCCACGAGAACCAGCACGACGAGACCATGCTGCAGGCGTTGAACCTGCGATCGGGCCCCGCGCTGCTGGACCGCGGCGCACCGCTGCCGTCGGGGCGGACGGGCGTGGCGGGGACCTCGGTGCTGGTGCCCGGCGGCGAGTTCGTCCTGGGGGTCGACGCCGCGACCGAGCCGATGTCGCTCGACAACGAGCGCCGCGCGCACGTGGTGGAGCTGCCGCCGTTCCGGATCGGGCGCGTCCCGGTCACCAACGCCGAGTGGCGCCGCTTCGTCGACGACGGCGGGTACCGGGAGCGGCGATGGTGGTCCGATCGCGGCTGGGCGCACCGCGAAGCGGCCGATCTGCGCGCGCCCGGGTTCTGGGACGTGCGGGCGGACGGCCGCACGCGGTTTGGCCACGTCGAGGCCATCCCCGACGACGAGCCCGTCCAGCACGTCACGTTCTTCGAGGCCGAGGCCTACGCCGCCTGGGCGGGTGCCCGCCTGCCCACCGAGCAGGAGTGGGAGAAGGCGTGCGCATGGGATCCGGCCGCCGGGGCCCGGCGGCGCTTCCCCTGGGGGGCCAGCGAACCCACCTCGGCGCTGGCCAACCTGGGCGGCGAGGCGCTGCGCCCGGCGCCGGTGGGCGCCTACCCGGCCGGGGCGTCGGCCTACGGCGCCGAACAGATGCTCGGCGACGTGTGGGAGTGGACCACGTCGCCGCTGCGGCCGTGGCCGGGTTTCACGCCCATGCTGTACGAGCAGTACTCACAGCCGTTCTTCGACGGGGACTACCGGGTGCTGCGCGGTGGCTCGTGGGCGGTGGCCCCCAGCATCATCCGGCCCAGCTTCCGCAACTGGGATCACCCCATCCGCCGTCAGATCTTCTCCGGCGTCCGACTGGCGTGGGATGTGTAGACACCTGGGCTGGCTGGGCGCACCGGTGTCGGTGGCCTCGCTGGTGACGGAGCCACCGCACGCGCTGCTGGTGCAGTCCTACCGACCGCGTAGGCAGCGCAACGGGTTGATGAACGCCGACGGCTGGGGCGTCGGCTTCTTCGACGAACTCACCGGGGAGCCTCGCCGGTGGCGCAGTGCCGCACCCCTGTGGGGTGACGCGTCGTTCGCCTCGGTGGCGCCCGCGCTGCGCAGTCCGAGCGTGGTGGCTGCCGTGCGCTCGGCGACCGTCGGCATGCCCATCGAGGCGTCGGCGTCGGCGCCCTTCACCGACGGCACGTGGCTGCTGTCGCACAACGGCGTGGTGGACCGTGCGGTGCTGCCCCCGTCGGCGGCGGCCGAATCCACCGTCGACAGCGCGCTGCTGGCCGCCCTGATCTTCGAGCGGGGGCTC
This sequence comes from Mycobacterium sp. DHQP2018-32-09, assembly GCF_058148405.1. Taxonomy (NCBI): domain Bacteria; kingdom Bacillati; phylum Actinomycetota; class Actinomycetes; order Mycobacteriales; family Mycobacteriaceae; genus Mycobacterium; species Mycobacterium sp. DHQP2018-32-09. Next base: position 41,550 of record NZ_JBYVYK010000042.1, read on the forward strand.
GACGTGCTGGGGGACACGGTCGCCGAGATCGGCGGCCGAGATCCGAAGGCGCGCCTGAACGTGCTGGCGGGCAACGGGAAGCGTCTGCTCGCCACCACGTGGGGGGATACGCTGGCGACCTTGCGCCGGCCCGACGGCGTCGTGGTGGCCAGCGAGCCCTACGACGATGATCCCGGCTGGCGCGACGTCCCCGATCGGCACCTCGTCGAGGTGGTCGACGGGGACGTGCGCCTCACCGAACTGAAGGGAAGCTGATGTCGATCACGCTGTCCAACTACCTCGCCGCCGACGCCGCCGCCCAGGCGTTGCGCAGCGACGTCCGCGCCGGGTTGGCGGGAACGCCGAAGTCGTTGCCGCCCAAGTGGTTCTACGACGCCGCCGGGAGCGATCTGTTCGACCAGATCACCCGGTTGCCGGAGTACTACCCCACCCGCGCCGAGGCCGCGATCCTGCGCTCGCGCGCGGCCGAGATCGCGGCGGCCGCGGGTGCGGACACGCTCGTCGAACTCGGCAGCGGGACGTCGGAGAAGACCCGGATCCTGTTGAACGCCATGCGCGATGCCGGCAGCCTGCGCCGCTTCGTCCCATTCGACGTCGACGCGAGCGTGCTCACCTCGGCGGGCGAGGCCGTGGCCGCCGAATACCCCGGAGTCGACGTCGACGCGGTGTGCGGCGACTTCGAGGAACACCTGGGCAAGATCCCGACCGGTGGTCGACGGCTGGTCGTGTTCCTGGGCTCGACCATCGGCAACCTGACCCCGCAGCCGCGCGCCGCGTTCCTCGCCGCGCTGGCCGAGACGTTGGCCCCGGGCGACACCCTGCTGCTCGGCACCGACTTGGTCAAGGACGTCGGCAGGTTGCAGCGAGCCTACGACGACGCGGCAGGCGTCACGGCGCGGTTCAACCTCAACGTCCTGCGCGTGGTGAACCGCGAGCTGGACGCGAACGCCGACGTCACCGCCTTCGAGCACGTGGCCAGGTGGAACGCCGAACAGGAGCGCATCGAGATGTGGCTCAGATCGACCGTGGCGCAGCGCATCCGGATCGGAGCGCTCGACATGGACGTGGACTTCGCGGCGGGCGAGGAGATGCTCACCGAGGTGTCGTGCAAGTTCCGCCCCGACGGCGTCGTCGAGGAACTTGCCGCGGCAGGCCTGCGCCGCACCCACTGGTGGACCGACGAGGCCGGCGACTTCGGCCTGTCCCTGTCCACGCTCGCGTGACCCTCGCCGACCGCTGGCGAGCGGCACGCCCGCCGGTGGCGGGAGTGCACCTCGACAGTGCCGCATGTTCGCGCCAGAGCCACGCGGTCATCGATGCCGCGGCCCAGCACGCGCGGCACGAGGCCGAACTGGGCGGCTACGTCGCCGCCGAGGCGGCGGCACCGACGCTGGCGGCGGGCCGGGCCGCGGTGCACGCACTGACGGGTCTGTCCGACGTCACGTTCACCACCGGCGCCGGACACGCGCTGGACGTCCTGCTCGACGACTGGTCGGGTGACCGCACCCTGGCATGCCTGCCCGGTGAGTTCGGAAACAACCTGGAGACCATGGCGCGCCGCGGTTTCCAGGTGCGTCACCTCCCCGTCGACGGTGACGGCAGGCTGGACCCGGATGCCGCCGCGGCGGCGCTGGCCGCCGACCCACCCGGCCTCGTGCACCTGACGGTGCTGGGCAGTCACCGCGGCACCGTGCACCCCGTGACGACGCTGGCGGGTGCGTGCCGCGACCTCGGCATCCCGCTCTACGTCGACGCGGCGCAGGGCTTCGCGCACCTGGACTGTGCCGACTTCGGCGCCGATGCGCTCTACACGGCGGGCCGGAAGTGGACCACCGGCCCGCGCGGGGTCGGCATCCTGGCCACCCGGCCGGGGGTGCTGTCCGAGCAGTGCGTCACGCGCCTGGCGAACGCCGAGGCGAACGTGGGCCTGCACGTGGCGCTTTCGGTGGCGCTCGGCGCATACGTCGCCGAGGGGCCCGCCGCGGTTGTGGCCCGCCTGGTGGAGGTCGGCGCGCGCACGCGCACGGCGCTGGCGGACGTCGCGGGTTGGCGCGTCGTGGAGGCCGTCGACGAACCCAGCGCCATCACCACGCTGGCGCCACCCGAGGGCGTCGACCCGTTCGAGATCCGGGCCCGCCTCATCGCCGAACACCAGGTGGTGACGACGTGCGCCGGCGTCGCCAGGGCGCCCGGCGAACTGACGGCGCCGGTGCTGCGGTTGTCGCCGCACGTCGACGTCACCGACGCCGACCTGCAGGCAGCCGTGCGGGCACTGTCCACCCTGACCGGCTAGTTCCGGCTCCTGCCCGATCGGACGGTTCTGCGGTTCCGGACGGTCGGTTGGCCCCGGGAACCATTGTGACCACCACCACAGGCGGTCCACGGTGGTCTCGTTGACCACCGACCACGAAAGACCGATCCCATGGCCATTGAGCTGAACCAGATCTGGGAGTTCCCGATCAAGGAATTCCATCCGTTCCCGCGCGCCCTGCTCGGCGTCGGCGCGCACGACATCATCGGGGTCGAGGCAAAGAACCTCGGCTTCAAGCGCGCCCTGCTGATCACCACCGGCCTGCGCGGTTCCGGCATCATCGAGGAACTCACCGGCAAGATCGAGTACCAGGGCGTCGAGGTGGTGCTCTACGACAAGGTGGAGTCCAACCCCAAGGACTACAACGTCATGGAGGCCGCCGCGCTCTACCAGCAGGAGAAGTGCGACAGCATCATCTCCGTGGGCGGTGGTTCCAGCCACGACGCCGCCAAGGGTGCCCGCGTCGTCATCGCGCACGATGGCCGCAACATCAACGAGTTCGAGGGCTTCGCCAAGTCGACCAACAAGCAAAACCCTCCCCATATCGCCGTATCCACCACGGCGGGAACGGGTTCGGAGACCTCCTGGGCCTACGTCATCACCGACACCTCCGACATGGAGCACCCGCACAAGTGGGTGGGCTTCGACGAGGCCACCATCGTCACGCTCGCCATCGACGACCCGCTGCTGTACTACAGCTGCCCGCAGCACTTCACGGCCTACTGCGGCTTCGACGTCCTGGCGCACGGCAGCGAGCCGTTCGTGTCACGTCTCGACTTCGCGCCGTCGCTCGGAAATGCGCTGTACTCCGTCGAACTCGTTGCCAAGCACCTGCGGGAGGCGGTGTTCGAGCCCAACAACCTCAAGGCGCGCGAGGGCATGATGAACGCCCAGTACATCGCCGGGCAGGCGTTCAACTCCGGCGGCCTCGGCATCGTGCACTCGATCAGCCACGCCGTCAGCGCGTTCTTCGACAGCCACCACGGCCTGAACAACGCCATCGCGCTGCCGCGGGTGTGGGAGTACAACCTGCCCGCCCGCTACGAACGCTACGCCCAGCTGGCGACGGCGCTGGGCGTCGACACCCGCAACATGACCACGGTGCAGGCCGCCGACGCCGCCGTGGAGGCCGCGATCCGGCTGTCGCAGGACGTGGGCATCCCGGACAACTTCGGGCAGGTGCGCACCGACTCCTACGACAAGAACCGGATGAACACCGGCAAGTACTCCGGTCGTGGCGAGACCATCAAGGGCGACGACAAGACCGTGCTCGCCATCTCGGAGCACATCCAGGACGACTGGTGCACCCCGGGCAATCCGCGCGAGGTGACCGTCGCATCGATGATTCCGGTCGTGGGGCATGCCATCAACGAGAAGTACTGACACCGGCGGCTTCGCCGACGCCGACGACCTCGTCGCCCGCCTGGCGGCATGGGACTACGTCGCCGATGCCGACCTGGCCACCGTGGTGCACCTGGCCACCGCCCTCGACCGGCCCCTCCTCCTGGAGGGGCCGGCCGGGGTGGGCAAGACCGAGCTGGCCAAGTCGCTGGCGGCGGCATCGGGCCGCCGCCTGATCCGGCTGCAGTGTTACGAGGGTCTCGACGACAACCGAGTGCTCTACGAGTGGGACTACGCCAAGCAGCTGCTGCACGTGCAGATGCTGCGTGACCGCATCACCGCGTCGACGGCGCACCTGACCGACATCGACGAGGCGTCGCGGTATCTGGCGTCGCGCGACTTCGGCTTGTACACCGAGGAATTCCTGTCCGCACGGCCCCTGTTGGACGCCGTGCGGTCCGAGGAACCCGTCGTGCTGCTGATCGACGAGGTCGACCGGACCGAGGAGGCGATGGAGGCGCTGCTGCTCGAGGTGCTCGCCGAACGGCAGGTGACCATCCCCGAGATCGGGACGTTCACGGCGCGTTCGGTGCCGTGGGTGGTGTTGACCTCCAACGACACTCGCGAGTTGTCGGCCGCGTTGAAGCGGCGCTGCCTGCACTACCACCTCGGGTTCCCGTCGGCGGAGCGCGAGCGCGAGATCGTGGCGCGGCGTGCCCCGCACGTCGAGGTGGAGGTGGTGGCCGACGTCGTGGACCTGGCCCGCACCTTGCGCGAGCTGCCGCTGCGCAAGAGCCCGTCGATCTCCGAGGTGGTGGACGCGGCTCGGGCCGCGGACATCCTGCGGCGCAACGGAATCGGAAGTACGGTCGAGCGCGACGTGCTGATGTCGGCGCTGGTGAAGTTCACCAGCGACCGCGAGGTGGTGGCGGGTCACTTCGGCGCCCCACCACCTGCCGGCGTTCGGGAGCAACGGGACGCCGAGCCCGTGACGGTGGCGTCGCGGCCGGCCAACACGACGACGGCGGTGTTCCACGGCCGCGGCGGACGGCGCAGTGCCCGAGGTGCGTGACCCCGGCGACCTGCTGGACGTGGTCTCGGCCGCGTTCGGCAGGGTGCTGCGCACCGCGGGGGTCGGCGCCTCGCCCGCCGAGATGATCGAGGTGCGCCGGGTCCTCGGCCTGCTGGGCGCCCGCGACCGCACCCGGCTGCGGGCGGCGTTGCGGGCGACGTGCGCGAAGTACGCCAGGGAGCAGGCCGGTTTCGACCGTGCCTTCGACGTCGTGTTCGGCGACCACCTCGCCGTCGCCGCTGCGGCCCCGCGCGACGCGACGCGCGCGCACGCGGCCGCCGGATTACCGGAGGACCTCGAGGTGTCCGAGGACCAAGAGGTGGGCCGGTACGCGGAGTACAACGAACGCGCCGCCGAGGTGGGGGAGTTCTTCGACACCCCGGACGCCGAGCGCGGCTTCAACCCCCACAAGGACGACGACGACGTGAGCGTCGGCGGCGCGGACTCGGAACTGTCGGTGTCCGCCGAGGCCGACGAGGGCAGGCGCGGGGTGCGCTACACGCTCGAGGTGGACCGCGCCGCCTCGACGACGGTCGGTGACCTGGCCGATGCGGTGAGCCCCGTCGTCGCGGGCGCCCTGCGGTTCGACGATCCCGCCGCCATCCTGGCGTGGCTGGACGCCTACGACCCGGACCGGACGTACGGTGACGACGGCACGGGCGTGCCCCTGTCCGCCGAGCAGCTGGCGCGGCTGACCAAGGCCGTCGAGGACTTCGTGGGCGTGCTCGCCGAGCGTGCCGGGTTGACGGCGGCGGCCGACGCGCCGACGGAGGTGGCGACCCCGGTCACCGCCGACGTCGACCTGGCGTGCCACGAGGTGCTGCGCCGCATGCGGGGCGCCCCGCGGGTGCGTTCGCGCGACACCGGACGGGGCAGGCTCGACATGCGCCGCACCATCCGCGCGAGCCTGCGCACCGACGGGGTGCCGTTCCGCCTGGTGGTGCGCACGCCGCTGCCGGACCGGGTGCGACTGTTGGTGATCGCCGACGTCTCGCTGTCGGTGCGGCCGGTGACCGCCTTCACGTTGCGGCTCGCCCAGGCGATGCACCGCCGGGCCGACCGCTGCCGGGTGATGGCGTTCGTGGACCGCGCCGTCGACGTCACCGAGGTGCTGCTGCGGGGCAGTGGCGACGACGCGTTGGCCGCCGTGCTCGCCGACGGTGGTCTGGATCTGGAGGCCAGCAGCGACTACGGGCGGATGCTGGACGACATGGTGACGGGCCACGCCGATGCGTTGGACGGGCGCACGGCGGTGCTGATCGTCGGCGACGGCCGCTCCGGCGGGTTGCCGCCCAACGTGGAGCGGCTGCGGGCCTTGCGTCGCCGGGTGCATCGGCTGGCGTGGATCACGCCAGAGCCGCAGCGCTACTGGACACAGGCCACGTGCGCGATGCCGCAGTACGCCGAGGTCTGCGACGAGGTGATCGTGGCCCGCGACGCCGACCAGCTCGCCGCCCGGGCCGCGCAGCTGGCGCGGGCGCTGTCGTGAGCCCACCCACCTGCCCGGTCGGGTAGGTGGTCCCCCCGTCCGATCGCACGTTGTGGCCCACCCCACGCCCAGTATCGTGGGAGCGGATGTTAGGTGGGTCACAGTGATCGATCAGGCGACGACCGGGCGCGCGATGGACACCGCGCTGACCGCGGCGCTGGTCCCGGAGTACGACCGGGGGCGCCCGGCAGGTGCGGCGGGGGACCGATGTGGGCATTCGGCGCCGCCCACCCGACTACTCAAGTTCCACGCCCCCGAGATCGTGTTCGGCATCGAGTCGATGGCAGAGGCGGCCCACGCCGCGCTGCGGCTCGGCGCTCTGCGGCCGATGCTGGTCACCGATCCGGGTCTGATCGAGGCCGGCTGGGTCGACGAACTCGTCGGTCATCTGCGGGCCGAGGCCGTCGATGCGGTGGTGTGGAGCGGGTTGACCCCCAACCCGAAGGACCACGAGATCGCCGCCGGCCACGCGTACTACCGGGAGCACGGGTGCGACGTGCTCGTCGCGCTGGGCGGCGGATCGGTGATCGACGCGGCCAAGGGCGTGGCGATCCTGGCCGCCAACGGTGGCGACATCCTGGACTACGCGGGCGTCGACCGCGCCGCCATGCCCATCCCCCCGTTGGTCGTGGTGCCCACCACCAGCGGCACCGGCGCCGACGTGTCGCAGTTCTGCATCGTCACCGACACGACGCGCAACACCAAGATCACCATCCTCGGGCGGGCACTGGTGCCCGACATCACGGTCATCGATCCACGCGTGCTCACCACCATGCCCGAATGGCTCAATGCCGCAACCGGTTTGGATGCGTTGACCCACGGCATCGAGGCCTTCGTGTCCCTGGGGCACAACCAGCTGACCGACCACCATGCACTGCGGGCCGTCGTCATGGTCACCGACAACCTGGTGCGCACCATCGAGCGCCCCACCGAGATGAGTGCCCGCGTGCTGATGGCACAGGCCAGCCTCGAGGCCGGGCTGGCGTTCACCAACGCAATCCTGGGCGCGGCGCATGCCATGAGCCATCAGGTCGGCGGGCTGTTGGACCTGCCGCACGGCGTCATCAACGGTGTGCTGCTGCCCCACGTCATCCGGTTCAACGCCGAGGCCGATCCCGCTCCGTACGCGACGATCGCCCGCTGTCTGCGACTGGCGGACGACCGCGTCCCCGCCGCGGAGGCCGCGGGCGCCCTTGCCGACCGCGTGCAGCGGCTCGCCGCCGACGTCGGCGGTCCCCGCGGGCTGCGCGAACTCGGCGTGGGGGACGAGGACCTCCCGGTGCTGGCGGCCAACGCGCTGCAAGACGCCTGCATCACCACCAATCCCCGCCCGGCCGACGCGGCCCAGCTGGAAGCCGTGTTCCGGGCGGCGATGTGACCAGTGAGATCGGCGCCTCCCGCCGCGTCAGCGCACCCGACCTGGAGCGGCTCACCGGCGTGCGCTCTGGCAAGGGCACGTTCTATCCCGAGTTCCGGGTGGCCGCGCAGCGCACCGAACGCGTCGTGGCCGCACTCGACGCGATATCGCGGGCGCTGGTCCAGACGACGCACGGTCCAGAACCGCTGGTGCGCGCGGTCGCCGAGGCCGCCCGCACCCATCTCGGCGCCGATTGGGTGCTGCTGGCCCTCGCCGACGGCGCCCTGCCCGAGGCGCGGCCGCGACACCTCATCCTGGACGCCGCGGGCGTGGCGTACTCGTTCGAAGGCCTCGCGGGGGCGAGGAGTCCGGGACCGCATCTGCCCGACGCCGTGCTGAACCGGCTCAACGACGTGCTGCGCGGTCAGCTGGCGCAGTTCCGGCTGCCCGTCATCGAGAGCCACCACGCGCACGTCCCGATCGAACTGGACGGCGGCGTCATCGGGGCGTTCGCGGCGTGGACGCCGCCGCATCGCACGCTCGACGGCACCGACGAGACCGTGATGCGGATCCTGAGCAGCCAAACCGCGGTCGCGCTGCAGAACTGTGCGCTATTCCAGGCGTCCCAGGCGCTGCTGGCCGAGTCGCGGTTGCGGTATGCCGAACTGTTGGCCACGCAGCGGGAACTCGATGCCGCGCAACGGCATCAGGTGCTGGACTCCGAACGTCACCGCATCGCCCGCGAACTGCACGACAGCGTGACCCAGTGCGTGCTGTCGGCGGGCATGCAGATCGAGGTGGCGCGCAGCGAGCTGGGGAGCGCCGGCGCGACCACAGGCGGGAACACTGGCGGGAACACAGGCGATGGGCTCGCGGCGCGGCTGGACCTGGCCAAGCAGTTGACGCGGTCGGCCGTCGAGCAGTTGCGCTCGGCGATCTACGCCCTCGACCATCCCGACCGGTCGGGCCGTTCGGGACTGCCCGAGATGCTCGACCAGCTGGCGACCGTGCACATGCCGGAGGACCTACGGGTGTCGCTGCGCGTGACGGGGACGGTGGTCGAACTGCCCAGCGAGGTGGAGCATGCGTTGCTGCGCATCGCGGGGGAGGCGTTGTTCAACACCGCGATGCACGGGCGGGCGAACCGGGCGCTGGTGCGGCTGACCTATCGGCCACGCGCGGTCAGCCTAGCGATCTCCGACGACGGCATCGGCAACCCCGACGAGTTGCGCATCGCGCTGCGGGTCGCCGAGGCCACCGACGTCGACGGGCACCACCGCGGGCTGGCCAACATGCGGGCCAGGGCCCGCGAACACGGCGGCACGTTCGAGGTGACGCGGTCGCGCATCGGTGGCGTCCGCGTCGTCACCACCATTCCGATCAGCCGGGAAGGCCGCGATGACCCCGATGACCCCGATGACCGCGATGAATCCGACGACCACGACCGCGGCGGGCAAGGCGGGCACGGTCATGGGTGCTGACGTCGGCACGCGCACCATCCGCCTGGTCCTGGTGGACGATCACGCCATCTTGCGGCAGGGGCTGCGCTCGCTGCTGGAACGCGAGGCGGACCTGGTGGTCGTCGGCGAGGCCTCCTCGGAGGGCGAGGCCGAGGCGGTAGTGCGGATGGCGACCCCCGACGTCGTCCTGCTGGACCTCAAGTTGTCCGCGGGCTCGGACTTCGAGGGACTCTCGCTGTGCGCCAAGCTGTCTGCCGCCCATCCCGGTATCGGGCTGCTGGTGCTCACCACCTTCCTCGACGAGGACCTGGTGGTGCGGGCCGTGCACGCCGGTGCCCGCGGCTACGTCGTCAAGGACGTCGACACCACCGAGCTGGTGCGCGCCATCCGCGCGATCTCGGCGGGCGAGAGCGCCTTCGACGCCCGCAGTGCGGCAGCCGTGGTCCGCTCGCTCAACGGCCGCACCGAACCCCGTCAGCAGCTCACCGACCGCGAGGTGGAGGTGCTACGGCTGCTGGCCACCGGCGCGTCGAACATCCAGATCGGGGAAGCGCTGTTCATCTCCGCCACCACCGCCAAGTTCCACGTCAGCAACATCATGCGCAAGCTCGAGGTCACGCGGCGTGCCGAGGCGGTCTACGCCGCCTCCAAGCGCGGCCTCATCTGACCGCGAGCAGCCGCAAATGTCCCGAAAGTGCCAGGTGGCGACGGACATTCACGTCTGGTCGCGGGGCGGTTGGTGGTCGAGGATCAGCCAGCCGCCGTGGAACTCGCCGACGGTGGCGGTGACGCCGCGACGGCGCCACTCGTCGGCGATGACGGTGAGCGCGGCCGCGTCGAAGCGCTGCACGTGCCCGTAGTGCGCGCATGCGACGTCCTCGAAGGGCACCGCGACGACGACGCGACGGCGGGCCAGTCGCACCGCCTCGCCGATCACGGCGGCGCCCGTCGCGGGGTCGAGGTGTTCCAGCAGGTGCAGCACCGTCACCGTGTCGGCGCTGCCGTCGGGTAGCCGCGTGTCGGCGGCGTCGCACGCCAGCGTGCGCAGCGGCCGGCCGACGAGGACGGCGGTGCGTTCCAACAGCGTCATGGTGGCGGCGCACAGGTCGGTGGCGGTGACGTCGTGGCCGGCCGCGGTCAGCCGCAACGGGAAGAAGCCGAAACACGATCCGAGGTCCAGGATCTCGCGGCCCACCACCAGCGCCGCGGCATGCGCGTGCACCGGCGCGAAGGCCGCGGTGCCGGACTCGAGGCGGCGCAGCGAGTTCGCGTAGAACTGCCACCAGGCCGTCTCGCGATCGCCGGCCAACGACTCCACGACACCCACGAAGGCGGCCTCGAACTCGTCCTGGTCCCGCAGCATCCCACCGAGTTCGGCGACGAGCAGTTCGGCGAGGTCGTCGGAGACCTCGTCGGCGGTGACGTCGTGGACGACGTCGAGGACGCCGCCGATCCGTGCGGCGCAGAACCTGCTGGTGCACGGTCGATCTCGACACCCGTGGTGGGCGCATGCGCCCTCGCGCCGTCGTACCCGCACGGTGATCTGGTCGAGCATGACTCGACGCTAGGACGCGTGACACCGCTGCCGCGCGCACCGATCGGGCACATCCTTCGACCCGTCCAGACGGGTCGGTCACCGTCCATTCGGCGGGTGTCCCTCGGGCGTCGGCGAATTAGCGTGGGTGGGGTCCGTCACACCAGGAGGTAGTCACATGTCCGATCAGCAGCACCAGTCCACCGCCGCCGATCTCGTCGAGGAGACGCTCGTCGAAGAGGTGTCGATCGACGGGATGTGTGGGGTCTACTGACGTGTTCGACCTCGACGCCCGCTGGCACCTGCACCCGCAGGTCGAGTTGCGCCCAGAACCGTTCGGAGCGCTGCTGTATCACTTCGGTACCCGCAAGCTGTCGTTCCTGCGGAACCGCACCGTGGTCGACGTGGTGCGCGCCCTGCCCGAGGCGCCCTCGGCCAGGGCCGCGCTGGACCGCTGCGGCGCAGCGTCCGCGGTCTACGTCACCGCGCTGGCGACGCTCGCCGACTCCGCGATGCTGGTGCGGGCGTCATGACCCTGGTCGAGCAGTTCGAGCGTGGTCTCGACGCGCCGATCTGTCTGACGTGGGAGTTGACGTATGCGTGCAATTTGTCGTGTGTGCATTGTCTGTCGTCGTCGGGGCGGCGGGATCCGCGGGAGTTGACCACGCGGC